>NZ_JBEXJK010000052.1:0-30423 GCF_040609095.1 Kitasatospora sp. NPDC004799 | reverse complement strand
ACTGCGGGCCCTGAGCACGAGTTCGAAGGAGTCCGCGGAACGCTCCGGGCACCGGCACGGCGTCCCCCGCACCTTCGGCACGGCGGCCGAACTGGGCGGCGTTCCGGCCGGCAGTGCGGGCGGGGCCGTCCGGGGCAGTGCGCTGGCCGGCGGTACGGCCGCCGGGCGGGCGGCCGCCACCCGCGCCGCCGGCTCGACGGCAGGCGGGACCGAGCGGGCGGTCGGCGGCGCGACCAGCAGCGGCGGGCGCGGCGGCGCGAGGACGGGCCGGGCGGCCGACCGGTCCTCGCCGACGGCCGCCCGGGGCGTTCCGCCGTCCGCCGCCGGACGCGGGGCCGCCACGGGCCGGGGGAGCGGCGCGGCGACCGCCCGCCCGCCTGGCCGGGCCACGGCGACCGACTCCTCCTCGACGACCGGCAGCGCCGGCCCGAGCGCGTCGGCCCGTTCGAACGGCCCGGGCAGGCGCGGGCGCACCCGCACCCCGGCCCCGGCCGGTTCGCCCTTCGCCACCAGGCGGTCGAAGTGGTCAGGCATCTGCACACAGCTCCAGGTAGTAGCGGCGCCGCAGCGGGCTGAGCGCCAGGACCTCCGGCTCGCTCCAGCCGTAGGCGGTGGCCAGCAGATGGACGTCGAGCAGGGTCGCCCGGGCCCAGTCGTCCAGCTCCTCCCAGAGGTAGGAGGCGATGTCCAGTTCGGCGAGCGCGGGCCGGCCGCACTCCGGACAGTTGAGGTTCAGCCGGACGTCCGCGCAGGGGTCGGCCTCGGCGGCGGCCTCGGCCATCCGCCGCTGGACCGGTTCGGGGAGCTGCCCGGCGGCCACCGGCTCCCCGTCGTGCTCGGCGGTCAGCACGCACCGCTCCAGCAGGACGGCCCGGGCCCGGCCCTCGGGGGCCCGTTCGGCGGCGGCCAGGTCGCCGCCGGTGGGCAGCCGGAAGCCGACCCGCCAGCCGTCCAGCTCCACCCGCAGCGGCCCGGCCGGCGGCGGCGCGGCGGCGGCCAACTGCCCGGCGGCGAAGGCGAACTCCATCTCCTCCGCACAACTCGGGCAGCCGACCCGCACGTCGAGCTGCTCACCGAACAACTCGGCGCGCAGGCCGAACAGTTCGGCGTCCCGCCGGCCGAGCGGCACGGCCAGCAGCTCCGCCGTCCCGGCGCCGGGACGGGCGACGGCGTGCAGCAGCAGGGCCCGCCCGGTGCGGCCGGCCGTCAGCCCGGCCTCCCAGACGGCCAACAGCTCGGCCTCCGCGGTGCGGGTCGGCCCCGGTTCCATCGGTGGCCGCTCAGGCCGGCTGCTGGAACGACGGCTCTTCCGGCTCGGGCGTCTCCTCGTCCCGCTCCCAGCCCTCGACCTCCAGCTTGAGGCTCTGGATCGCCACCGCGTTGGCGTTGGCGTCCAGTTCGCCGAGCACCTGGTACTCGCTCGGCCAGGCGCGGTACAGCTTGTGGGCGACGGCCACCTGCCCGGCCTCGTTGAGCACCTGGATCACCAGGTCCTTGCGGAAGTCCCGCAGCGAGACCTCCGCCCCGCGGCCCGCGCCGACCATCCAGACCTTGTTGGCCCAGCGGTCGAACTCCGGGTCGTGGGTGACGCCGCGCTCCAGGGTGACGGCCTCGAAGTCGGTGCGGCCCGGTGACTTGCGCGGCGCGCTGGGATCGCCCCCGCTGCGGTGCTTCACCACCTCGGTGGTGCGCTTGAGCGGGCTGATCTTGCTGATTCCGGCGACGACCCGACCGTCCCAGACGACCAGGAACTTGAAGTTCTTGTACGGATCGAACCGGTGCGGATTGACGGTGAACTCGACCATGGAGATCCTAAACCTCGAACTGTCCGGCGAGCTGCTCGATCTTGACGATCACGAATTCCGCGGGCTTGAGCGGCGCGAATCCGACCACGACGTTCACCACACCGCGATTGATGTCGTCCTGCGTGGTGGTGTCCCGGTCGCACTTGACGAAATAGGCCGAGCGCGCGGACGTCCCCTGGAAGGCGCCCTGCTGGAACAGCGAGTGCAGGAACGCGCCCACGTTCAGCCGGATCTGCGCCCACAGCCGCTCGTCGTTGGGCTCGAACACGACCCACTTGGTGCCGCGGTAGAGGCTCTCCTCCAGCATCAGCGCGAGGCGCCGCACCGGGACGTACTTCCACTGCGAGCTCAGCGCGTCGGCGCCGGCCATCGTCCGGGCGCCCCAGACCACCGGGCCCACCACCGGGAACGTCCGCAGGCAGTTCACCGCGAGCGGGTTCAGCAGCCCGTTCTCCCGGTCCGTCAGCGGGACGGTCAGCGCGCGCACCCCGGGCAGGACGGCCTCGGTGCCGGCCGGCGCCTTCCACACGCCCCGCTGGCCGTCGGTGCGCGCCATCACGCCGGCGACGGTGCCCGAGGGCGGGAAGCTGCGCAGCCGGCCGGTGAGCGGGTCGACCAGCTCCAGGTGCGGGAAGTACAGCGCCGCGTGGTCGCTGCGCACGGAGTCGAAGGCGGACAGGCCGGCCCGGGCGGCGTCCAGCGTCGTCCACGCCTGCGGCGGGTCGACGATCAGGAACATCCGCTTCTCCGCGCAGAGCGCCTGGGCGGCCGAGACGACCGTGACGGCGTCGTCGATGCTGCCGTAGCCGGCCAGCTCCGGCAGCACCAGCAGGTTGACGTCCTGCACGTCGCGCAGGGCCTGGATGCCGGTCTTGGCCGCCTCGCTGCCGATCAGGTCGGTCAGGCCGGGGGCTCCGCCGTCCTGGCCGCCGGCGAGGGCGAGCACGGGCGGGCTGACCGAGCCCTCCAGGCCGAGGTTGTTGGCGGCCTCCCCGAGGAAGCGGACCACGTCGGCCGGGTCGGTGGAGCCGGCGACGACCTGGAGCTGGCGGCCGAACACGCTCACCCGGGTGCCCGCGAAGGCCCGCCGGCCCGGGGCGTCGGGCAGGGCGCGCAGCTTGCGCTCCAGCAGCAGGGCGAGTTCGGCGACGGTGGTCGGCGCGGCGCCGTCCGCGGCCGGGTCGTAGATCTTGAAGGTGCGCGAGACGTCGCCGATCTTGACCTGGATCTCGTGGGTGAGGTCCGGCAGGGTGGCCGCGAACGGCTTGGAGACGGTGCCCACCGGGTCCGGCCGGCTGTCCGCCAGGACCTTCACCCGGACGACCGCCGAGCCGCCGTTGACCACCGTCTCGGCGAACCGGGGGCTGGTGTCCCGGACCGACAGGTCCGTGAAGGACTCCCGGACGGCGCCCGAGGTGTCGAAGACCTGGAGGTTGAAGGTTTCGGCGGGGGTCGGCGTCCGGTAGTCCACGGCCACCCGCAGCGCCGCGCCCCAGAGCCCCGGCTCGACGGCCTTGACCTCCAGGGCCGGGGTGGCGGTGGAGGTCTGCGTCGAGTTGAGCGTGACGCCCGCGGCGGCGCCGGTGCCGGCCGCCGCGACCCGGACCACGACCGCGATCGAGCCCCCGTTGAGGAAGAACTGCTGGACGGCGTAGCTGACCGGGCTCTGGCCGGCGAGCCCGCCGAAACGGCGCTCGAAGTCCGCGAAACTGGTGATGGTGACGGGCTGGTCGAGCGGGCCGCGCCGGGTGGCCCCGACGAAGGCGGTCACCGAGGTGCTCACCGCGGTGATGGTACGGACGCCACTGGGAAGCTCTTCGATGTAGACGCCCGGGTAGGTCGGTGTCGTCGGCAAATTCCCCCTCCGTTCACTTCGTGCGTCAAGCGGCCCGTGAATGGGATCCTGACGCATTGGTGGCAGGCTCAGTCTCATATTCAGGTGACAAAGCGTCAAGGCCTGAACTTGAAAAGGTAATTGTATTACTGGGCATATTCCGAGGAGGTCGGAACAGGGGGTTCCGCGACCTCCTCGGCGGTGCCCGGCAGGTGTCGTCAGCCGCCTTCGGGCAGGTTCCGGTAGTCGGGCCGGGGCGGCGTGGGATCCGGCGTCGGTTCGGGTGTCGGAGCGGGGACGGGCGCGGGTGCGGCCGGCGCCGGCTCGGGTGCAGGCGCGGGCGTCGGTGCGGGTGCAGGTGCGGGTGCAGGCACGGGCGTCGGTGCGGGTGCGGGAGTGGGCGCGGCGGCCGGTGCCTGCGGGGCGGCCGGTGCGGGCACCGGTTCCGGACGGGCCGGCGGCTGGTAGGACGGCGGCCGGGCGGCCCCCAGGAACCAGCCCCAGTGCGCGCCGAACCGGTGCTCCAGGAACCGGAACGCCGCGTAGTAGGCCGTGCCGAACCCGGTGACCAGGGCGGAGGTGACGGAGGCGTCGTCCAGGTGGACGCCGAGCCGGGCGGCCTGCACCACGAGGAACGCGACGACGTAGGGCACGCAGGTGCGCCAGAGGGACAGCGCGAGTTGGTACATCGGTCCTCCTCGGCGGGGACGGGAGTCAGTCGGCGACCGTGAAGCCGTGCTCCTGGCCGAGCCGGGTCAGCGAGCTGACGCCGGGGATGCCGTCCGCCTGCTGCCCGCTGTACCCGTACCTGCGCTGCAGGTCGGCGTAGGCGTCGACGGTCCGGGTGCCGAACGAGCCGTCGGCCCACTGCCGTTCGAGCAGCCCCTCGGCGACGAGGGCCAGCTCCACCGTGTACACGTCGTCCGGGTGCGTGGTGGCGCCCTGGGGCGCGTCCGGGTCCTGGCGGGCCGCCGCGACCACGTTCGACTTCGACACCTCGGCCAGCGGGACGGCCCCGCCGAGCAGCCGGCGCAGCGAGGACTCGCCGGGCACGCCGTCCGCGTCCCCGCCGGAGAAGCCCAGACTGCGCTGGTAGTCGGCGTAGTTGAGGGTATCGGCGTCGGTCCAGTTCGGGCCGGGGCCCTCGCCGTAGTGCGAGCCGAAGCCCGCCGCCACCAGCGCCTCGCCGACCAGCGTCACCTGCGGACCGTGCGCGCCGTAGCCGTACGGCAGCCCGCCGACGCTGCTCTGGTACCGGGCCGGGGTCGGGTCCGGCTGCGGCGCGGGCTGCTGGGGCGCGGGCGCCGGCCCGTCCGGGCGCGGCGCACCCGAGGCCACCCAGGCGTACAGCGCCGGGCCGGGGCAGTCGGTCGCGTAGCCGTCCCGGTGCCCCTTGATCTCCGGGCCGGCCGGCCCCTGCCGCATGCAGTACTCGATCGCGTCCCGCAGCCCGTTGAGCATCTCCGGGGTCGGCTCGGTCGACCCGGAGGAGCCGACCAGTCCGCACACCGCGTAGTGCGCCTCGTTGAGCGCGACGTCGCCGTTGGCGCTGTTGCGCCGGTTCAGGCCGCGGCCCTCGAAGACGTGGCCGTGCTCGCAGACCACGAAGCTGTAGCCGATGTCCGACCACCGGTCGTCGTCCATGTGCGAGGCCTGGAGGCGCCGGACGTAGGCCGGGCAGGTGTCGTGGCTGTCGTAGGTGTACGCCGTGCCGAGGTAGTGCACCTTCACCCCGGCGCGCGGGCCGGCGTACGGGATCGAGCCGTTGGGCTCGCGCCAGCGCCGCGCCCCCCACTGCGCGCGGTCCACCAGCTGGAGCCCCGGCCAGTCGGGCACGTGGGGCACCGGGTCCGGCGCCGGCGCGGGCGGCTCGGGGCTCGGGCCCTGGCCGGAGCCGGCCCAGGCCCGCAGCTCGTCGATCGAGCCGTTGAACACGTCCGCGTCGATCGGGTCGTCGCTGTACTGGTGGAAGCGCCAGGAGGCCTGGATGCGCGGCGAGCCCGCGGACACGTAGTCCGCGATCCACAGGAAGTCGCCCGCGTTGTCGTCGGTCCGGAGCCAGTAGTCCCGGTTGGTGTAGAGCCCGACCAGGTGGTCCGGGTAGCGCTGCTTGACCGCCGCCAGCCACCGGTTCTTCGCCGCGGTCGCGTCCCCGATGCCGACCGGCTGCCCGTACGGCTCGAAGTCCAGCACCAGCAGCTCGCCCGCGGGGATCCGCCCGACGACCCGGCAGAAGTGCTCGATCTCGCCGTCGACCGGGTTCTCCGCGTGCAGGAAGTGGTAGTGCCCGACCACCAGCCCCCGCCGCCGGGCGTCCGCGAGCTTGTCGGCGTAGCCCGCCTGGCCGGTGCGGCCGCCCTCGGTGGCCTTGATGAAGACGAACTCCGCGTCCCCCGGAATGCCCGACTGGAAGTCGGAGACGTCATAACCCTTCGCGTATGCCATCAGGAAGCTCCCCCTTTGCGCCGATGGCAGCTACGGCCGACCGGCCCCAGCCCGGGGCTCGCGACGCCGGCCAGAGCGTCATGCTCACTCCACAGTACCGTCCGCGAAAGGTCAACTCCCTTGTTTTCCAAGTGTTTTGTGCGCTCTGGCGAGTCTCCCGCAGTGGCCGGTGCCGCGGGCCTATGCCAGTGGCCTCCCGTCGGTGCGCGGGGCGGATTTCCGGAGGATTCGATTCCTGTACGACCCCGGGCGGGTGGGGCGGATGGGGCGCGCGGTTTCCTTGACGGGATTCCCGTGGCCGAATCGATCCATGTTGGCCTGATGTCACATGATCATTAGTCAAACGTTCATACCAAATGGCAATGTGGATGCAGTCGTAACCCTGCTGCAACACATGTACCGATCGTGTACATGATGACGAATGGCTGAACTGTGCGCATGACCCGTTCGGATCGCAACGACGCGACCACGCGGCCCCGCCTCTTAGGCGAAAAGCTCACCCTCGAGGAGTTCTCCGGACTCGCCGGCCAGGTCGGCGGCTATCCCTATGTGAAGATCGTGCTCGACCGGGAGGAGTCGGTGCTCCACTTCATCGACAGTGCCGACGGCACCCTCCACGTGCAGTACATCGCGTGCGAGATCCTCGGCATGTCGATCGACGAACTGGCCCGTGGCCTCGATGCCTTCAATGACGATGTCTACCGGAATCCCGACCGCCGTTTCTATCTCGGCACCCTCGCCCGCCACACCCGTCGCGCCACGGAAAGCGGTCACGAGGACGAGGTCTTCCTCTCCCTGGAAACGGTCGACGTCGACACCATGTCCCAGGAGATGCTGCGCTTCTTCTACCACCGGGTGCGCGAACACATCGACCCGTCGCTGCGGTTGGTGCTCAAACCGGCCGGGCACCGGCAGGAGGGCTATCTCGCCGCCATTCCGGAGAGCGAGATTCCGCGCGTCCTCTCCCACGAGCTCTATTCCGCGGCCTCGTTCGTGCCGCTGAACCCCGGCACGGCCCACGGCCGGCTGCGGGTGTTCCGCTCCGAGGAGGAGTACCGGGCCGACCCCGAGCCGCTGGAGTGGCACGACATCGTGGTGATGCCCCGGGTGCCCGAGGACGTCCCCCGGGTGTCCGGCATCATCCACACCGAGCACACCACGCCGCTCTCCCACATCAACGTGATGGCCGCCGGCTGGCGGATCCCCAACGCCGTCGGCATCGGAGCCGTCGAGCGGATCGAGCGCGCCGGGCTTGCCGACCGGTCCTGGGTGCACTACCGGGTCGAGGCCGACGGGGAGGACCTCCTCCTCGAAGCCGCCGAACCGGGGGACCGGCAGGAAGTCCGGCCGGCTCCGCCGACCGAGCGGATCACCGTGGACCGGCCCGACCTCGCGCCCACGCCCGTCACCGCGCTGTCCGAGCTGCGCGCGGGGGACCACGTGCGCTTCGGCACCAAGGCCGCCAACCTCGGTGAACTCACCCACCTGCTGCAGCACGGCTCGCCCCGCTGGCTCGGCTTCTACCAGGTGCCCCGGCCGCCCCGGGGCGACCTGCTGCGCTACCTGGCCCGGCAGCTCGGCCTCCCGGAGGACGCGGACGGCACCGAACTGAACGCCGCCGCGCAGCTCCTGGTGAAGGAGCACGCCCAGGTGCCGCGCGGCATCGTGCTGCCGTTCTCCCTCCAGCAGCGCTTCCTCGACTCCTCGGCGGAGCTGCGGGACGCCGTCGCCCGGCTGGACGCCGCCCTCCGGGACGGCGCCTCGCCCGGCGAGGAGCACGCGCCCCAGGAGGGGACGGAGCGGATCGAGGAGCTCTGCCTCGACGTCCAGCGGCTGGTCCGCGGCACCCCGCTGCCCGAGCCGGTCCGCACCGAGCTCGACCGGGCGGCCGACCGGCACCTGTACGGCGCCGCCGTCCGGGTCGTCCGCAGCTCCTCCAACGCCGAGGACCTGCCCGGCTTCTCCGCCGCCGGACTCTACGAGTCGGTGGCGGAGGTCACCGGCACGGCCGCGCTGCACGACGCGGTCCGGGAGGTCTGGGCCTCGCTGTTCTCGCCGCGCGCGGTGCTGCTGCGGCGCCAGGCGGGCATCCCGCTGGACGACTGCCGGATGGGCGTGATCGTCCAGGAGCAGGTCGGCGCCACCGTCGGCGGCGTGCTGGTCACCTGCAACCCGCTGAGCCCGCAGGACTTCCGCAGCGTCTACCTCAACATCTCGCCGCGCTCGGTGACCGACGTGGTCTCCGGCCGGGGCGCCCCGCTCCAGTACCTGTGCAACACCATGGAGGGCGGCAGCCGGACGGTCTCGCTGGGCACCGCCGCCGCCGACCTGGACGCCGCGACCAAGGACGTCGTGCGCCGGCTGGCGCTGATCAGCCGGCTGCTGCAGTCGCACTTCTCGCCCGACGAGACGTACGGGACCCCGGTCGACGTCGAGTGGGCGATCGAGGGCGACCGGATCAGCCTGCTGCAGCTGCGCCCCTTCCGCACCGCCGGCTGACGCGTACCGCGCCGTCGACCGAGCTCACCCAATCCGACCGGAGCGGCGACGGGCCGCCCGCGCCGCCGCGCCCGCACGAGCCGGCGCGCCCGCGGGTGAGCCGACCTGCCCGCGTGCGCGCCGGCGCGCCCGCGCGAGGCGGCCCGAGCGCGCTCCGGGCCGAACGAACTTCCCTCAGGAGAACGCACGTTGAACCGGATCCTGTACGTCTACGTCAAGGGCGGCGCCCCGCTGGAGTACGCCTTCCCGCGGATCGCCGCCTGCGGGGAGCTGCACGTCCTCGCGCTGGCGCCGCTGCCCACGGCCGGGGAGGAGGTGTGGCGGCCCAGCTGCACCGCCATCGAGCTGGTGCCCGACGCCCCCCGCGGCGAGGAGCTGGTCGACCTGATCGTGGACCACGCGAAGGCGATCGGCGCGGACGCCGTGCTGACCCTCTCGGAGTTCGCGGTCCTGGCCGTCGCGCACGCCGCGCGCCGGCTCCACCTGGCCGGTGCCGGCGACGGGATCGTCCGGGCCCGGGACAAGCGGCTGATGCGGGAGGCCTGGGCCGCCGCCGGGGTGCCGATCCCCGGGTTCCGCCGGGTCGACAGCCTCGCGGACCTGGACGCCGCGCTGGCCGAGTTCACGCCCCCGCTGCTGCTGAAGCCGGCCTGGGGCGCCGGTTCGGTCGCCCAGATCGTGCTGGACTCGCCCGCGGACGCCGCCCCGGCGTGGGCCGCGATCGAGAGCGGGCTCCAGGCCGGCAGCCGGGTCGGCATGAACGAGCTCTACGCCGCCGACACCGACCGGGACCGCCTGGTCGAGGAGATCGCCCAGGGCTCCACCGAGGGCTGGTACCAGGAGGACGGCTACGGCGACTACGTCAGCGTGGAGGGGATCGTCGCGGACGGCGTCCACCACGCGCTGGCCATCACCGCCAAGCTGCCGACCGTGCCGTCCTTCGTCGAGGTGGCCAGCACCTCGCCCTCCGTCATGGCGGTGCCGCTGCAGCGCCGGATCGAGGAGGTCGCGCGGCAGGCCGTCGACGCACTCGGGCTGGAGAACTGCGGCACCCACACCGAGCTGAAGCTGATGAAGGACGGCGAGCTGGTCGTCATCGAGACCGCGGCCAGGTTCGGCGGCCTGCTGACCACCCGGCAGGTCCACGAGGTCTTCGGGCTCGACCCGATCGGCATGCTGGTCCGGCAGCTGCTCGGCGAGCGGGTCGAGTACCCGGAGGCCATGCTCACCGAGGGGCGCCGGGCCGCCGCCTCGCTGGCCGTCGTCCCGGCCGACGCGGCGGGAGTGCCCTGGCGGACCACGCCGGTCTGGAACCCCGAGGCCGTGGACTGGCAGAGCCTGCTGTCCCCGGGCAGCACCATCGAGGCCGTCCCCGCCTTCGCCCTGCCCGCCGGCCGGACCGTCCCCGCCTTCGACCCGGCCGCCGGGTCGCGCAACTGGCTCGGCGTCTACCTGCTGAGCGCCGTCGACGCCGACACCCTCCAGCGCGACTGCAACGCCGTGCTCAACGGCCTGGAAGCCGCCCTGCACCGGGCCGCCTCCTGACCCCCGCCCCGACCACCGAGGTTCCCCCCATGCGAGTACTGTTCGCCGGCGCGCCCGGCATCGGCCACCTCTTCCCGCTGGTCCCGCTGGCCAGGGCGATGCGCGGGCTCGGCCACGAGGTCGCGGTGGCCTCGATGGACGGCGGCGAAGCGGTCGCCGCCGCCGGGCTGCCGTACCTGCCGATCGCGCCGGGCGTCGACTGGCGCCAGGAGATCCGGGAGGCCGGCCGCACCCGGCGGCCCGAGCTGATGCGGCGGGTGGTCGAGAGCAACTCGGCCGACCGCGAGGCCTTCGTCCCGCTGGCCGCCCACGTCAACAGCCGGGTGGCCGACGCCGTGGTCGAACTCGCCGCCGGGTGGCGGCCGGACCTGGTGGTCCACGAGTACCTGTTCCCGGTGGGCCTGCTCGCGGCGGCCCGGCTGGGCGTGCCCGCCGTCCAGCACGACCTGGGCTTCGTCCGCACCCCGAAGCTGCGCGCGCTGATGCTCGCGGAGATGGCGGACACCTTCGCCCGGCACGGGATCGACCGGCTGCCCGAGCCGGCCGAGACCGTCGACCTCGCGCCGCCGAGCATGGCGGGGGAGCGGTACGGCTGCTCGATGCGGCCCGCCGCCTACAACGGCGAGGCCGAACTGCCCGCCCACCTGACGGTGCCCGCCGACCGCCCGCGGGTGGCGGTGACGCTGGGCACCGTCCCGCCCAAGACCGACGGCCTGACCAGGATCGAGCGGGTGATCGCGGCGGCCGCCGAGGTCGACGCGGAGTTCGTGCTGGCGACCGGCGAGCTCGAACTCGGCACGCTCGGCCCGCTGCCGGACAACGTCCGCCCGTACGGCTGGATCCCGTGGCGGGCGCTGCTGGACACCTGCGCGGCCGCGATCCACCACGGCGGCAGCGGCACCGCGCTCAGCGCGCTGGACGCGGGCATCCCGCAGCTCGTGCTGCCCGACGGCTCCGACCGCTTCGTCACCGCCGACGCGGTGCGCGACCGGGGCGCCGGCCTCGCCGCCGGCGCCGAGGAGATCGGGCCGGCCCTGCTCGACCGGCTGCTCACCGACGCCGCGCTGGCCGGCGCCGCCCGGGAGGTCGGCGCCGAGATCGCGGCGATGCCCTCCCCGACGGAGGTGGCGCGGCACCTGACCGGTCTCGCCGGCTGACGCCGCCGCACCCGCCGTAGTTCGGCCCGAGCAGGGCCCGGGGAGGTCTCCCGGGCCCTGCTCGCCCGTCAGCGGTGCGGGGGGAGTCAGCCCTCCCCGTTCCAGGACCGCCACAGGGCCGCGTAGGAGCCGCCGGCGGCGACCAGCTCGTCGTGGGTGCCCAGCTCGACGATGCGGCCCGACTCCATGACGGCGACGCGGTCCGCGTCGTGGGCGGTCTGCAGCCGGTGGGCGATGGAGATGACCGTCCGGTCCGAGCGCACGGCGGCCATGGCCCGCTCGGCCTGCCGCGCCGTGGTCGGGTCCAGCAGGGAGGTCGCCTCGTCGAGGATCAGCGTGTGGGGGTCGGCCAGGTGGACCCGGGCGAGGGTGAGCTGCTGGGCCTGGGCCGCGTCGAGTTCGAGGCCGCCGGCCCCGAGCGCGGAGTCCAGCCGGTCCGGGAGGTCGCGCACCCAGTCGGCCTCGACCAGGGCGAGCGCGGCGAGCAGCTCCTCGTCGCCGGCGTCCGGGGCGGCCATGGTCAGGTTGTCCCGGAGGGTGCCCATGAACACGTGGTGCTGCTGGGTGATCAGGACGATGCGGTCACCCAGGGCGCCCGCCGCCGCGAGGTCGGCGACCGGCACGCCGCCGACCCGGACGAATCCCGCGTCCGGCGCGTCGACGCCGGACAGCAGCTTGCCGAGGGTGGACTTCCCGGCGCCGGACGGGCCGACGACGGCGAGCCGCTCGCCCGGGCGGACCACCAGGTCGATGCCCTTGAGCACGTCGCGCGAGCCCGGGTAGGCGTACCGGACGCCACCGACCTCGATCCGGTCGTCGGACGGCCGCCGGTCGAGCGCCGGCGGCTCCTCGGAGACCAGGCCGATGCCCTTGATGCGGGCGAACGAGGCCCCGCTGCGCTGGAGTTGCTCCACCCAGTTGAGGGCGCGGTCGAGCGGGTCGACCAGCTGCCACATGTACAGGCTGCCGGCCACCACCGTGCCCAGGCGCACCGCGCCGTCGAGGTAGCCCAGGCCGCCGACCAGCAGGACGAGCGCCGTCGGCAGCGCGTGGGCGAACTCGGTGACGGGGAACAGCACGGTGCGCAGCCGCAGGGTGCGCACACCGGCCCGGTAGGCGGTGTCGATCGCCCGGTCGACGGCGAGGTCCTGCCGGGGGCCGAGCCCGAACGCCTCGACGGTGCGGGCGCCGTGGGCGGTGGCGTTGAGCGCCTCGGTGACCCCGCCGGCGGCGGCGCCCTCGGCGAGGTAGGCGTCCCGGGCCCGGTTGAGGTACCAGCGGCTCACCGTCCACACGATCGGCAGGCCGACCAGCGCGCACAGCCCGATCAGCGGGTCGAGCAGGAACGCGGCGCCGAGGACGAACAGCACCTGGACGCCGGCGACGAAGACGTCCGGGGCCGCGTTGCGCAGGGTGGCGGCCACCGTGCCCACGTCGAGGGAGGAGCGGGTCACCAGGTCGCCGGTGCCCACCCGCTCCGCGTAGCGTCCGGGCAGCGCCAGCGTCCGGTCGACGACCTCCTCGCGCAGCCGGGCCAGGGCGCGTTCCCCGAACCGGTGCGAGTGGTACCGGGCGAAGCGGGTCAGCAGCAGCTGGGCGAGGGCGCAGCCGAGCACCGCCGCCGCCAGTGCGTCGACCTGGCCGACGGTCAGGCCGCCGCCCTCGACCCGGGTGACGATGCGGCCGAGCAGCCACGGCCCGGCGACCCCGGCCAGGGAGGCGAGGCAGGTGAGGACGAGGACCCCGAGCATCGCCCGGCCGTCGTCGGCGAGCAGGCGCCGGCTGGCCCGTCGTACGGTCGCCCGGTCGGCGACCGGGAGGCGGCGGGCGGCTTCGTCGTGGCTCATCGGGCCGGTCCTTCCTGGAGTTCCGGGGTGGCGTCGGTGCGGGCCGCGGCGTCGCCGCGGAGGACCAGCGCCGCGTAGGCGGGCTCGGCGGCGAGCAGTTCGCCGTGGGTGCCCGCGGTGCGGACCTTGCCGTCCACCAGGTGGCAGACCCGGTCGGCCCGGCCGAGGACCAGCGGGGAGGTGCTGACGACGAGGGTGGTGCGGCCGGCCCGGTAGGCGCCGATCCGGGCGGCGGCGACGGCCTCGGTGAGCGCGTCCAGGGCCGAGGTGGGCTCGACGAGCAGCAGCACCTCGGGGTCGGCGAGCAGGGCGCGGGCCAGGCGCAGCCGCTGGAGCTGGCCGCCCGAGACGTTGCGGCCGCGGTCCTCGATCGGTGCGTCCAGGCCGCCGGGCAGCAGGTCGACGACGTCCTCGGCGGCCGCGGCGTGCAGGGCGCGCTCGATCTCCGCCGTGGTGTGCCCGCCCCGGACCGCCACCGCGGCGGCCAGCGGGCCGCCGAACAGGTAGGACTCGTTGTCGGACACCAGGACGTGCCGGCGCAGCGCGGTCGTCTCCCAGGAGGAGAGGTGGACGCCGTCCCAGGTGGCGTCGGACCCGGTGTAGCCGGCCAGCCGGTCCACCACGGCGCGGGCCTCGTCGGGCCGCGCGGCGACCAGGGCCGTCAGCTGCCCGGGGCGCAGCACCAGGCCCGACTCCGGGTCGTGCAGCTCGGCCGGGCCGGTGGGCGGCGTCGTGTGGGTGCGCTCGTGGGACGACTCGGGCCGCAGGGCCAGGATGTCGACGACGCGGCGGGCGGAGACGAGGCCGCGCGGGAGGTCGTCGGCGCCCTCGACGAAGGCCGAGACGGGGACCAGGAGCGCCGCCACGTACCCGTAGACGGCGACGAGTTCGCCGACCGTGATGTCGCCGGCCGCCGCCATCCGCGCGCTGAGCCAGGTCACCACGGCCAGGAAGACGACGGGCAGGCAGGCGCCCAGCGCCTGGACCCAGCTGGTGAGCGAGGCCACCCGGTAGCCGAGCGGCACCAGGTCCCGGGAGCGCTGCCGGTAGCGCCGGGCGAACATCGGCTTGCCTCCGATGCCGTTCAGCACCCCGAGTCCGGCCACCAGGTCGCCGGCGAGCGCGGTCAGCGCCCCCTGCTCCTCGCGGTAGCGGCCCTCGGCGCCGTGCAGCCGCTCCAGCAGCGGACCGATGGTGACGGCCAGCAGCGGGACGCCGAGCAGGATCACCACGGCGAGGACGACGGAGATCCTGACCAGCAGGACGGCGGTGGCGAGGTACGCGACGACCGCGCCGACGCCGGGCCCCGTGATGGTCAGGGTCTGGGCGATCCGGCCGATGTCACCGGCCTGGAGGTGGGTCAGCTCGCCGGCCGACACCTGGCGCGGCAGCGTCGTCCCCAGCCGGTTCACGTGCCGGGTGACGGCCTGGACGGTCCGGTAGGCGGCGTCGGTCCGGATGAAGGTCATGGTGCGGTGCCGCAGGATGCCGAGGACGGCGACGAGCGCGCCGACCGCGAGGACCACCGCCACCCAGCCGACCAGCGCCCCGGTGTCCCGCCCGCGCAGCCCGTCGTCGATCGTCCGCGACACCAGGTACGGCGGCAGCATCAGCGCGCACATCCACAGGGTTCCCCAGGTCGCGCCGAGCAGCACCCGGGTGCGCTGCATCGACACGAGCCACCGGAGGAACCGCAGCGGGCTCCGGTGGTCGGGCGATCCCGGGTCGGTGTACGGGACCCGGCGTATCCCCCTGGGCAGGTCCGGTCCGTCGGTCATCTCGCTCCCCCTCGGGTAGGTCTGCCGGGGCTCGGTGCGGCGGTGCCCGGCGCGGAGCCGGACACCCGGGCCGCACGGCGTCCCGGCCGGGACGCCGCCGTCCGCGGGCGTCTCCGTGGTCGCCGCCCACGGGGCGCGGTGCGCCCCTATCATGGACCGGGGCTTCCGGGGCGCCGCGAAGAGGGGTGCGGTTCCCCGTTCGTGACGGTCCGTCGGGGGCTCGTCGTGAGCGGACGGCCGGTCGGGTCGACAAGGAGAGGCTGATCCCGATGCCGCGTGTGACCGACCGGCCGACGAGGCCGGTGCCGCCCCGGGTGCTGCCCCCGGCGCTGCGCGGGTGGCTCGCGCTGGTCGCGGCCCTCGCCGCCTCGGTGGTCGCCGTGCTCGGTATCCGGTACGCCGGCGGGGGCGGGCCCGGGGCGGTGGACGAGCGGATCGCGGCGGCGGTGGACGGGGTGGGGCCGCCGTGGCGGTCCGTCGCCCGGGTGCTGGACTTCCTGGGCGAGCCGGTGGGGGCCACGGCGCTGGTGGGCGCCCTGGTGGCGGGCTGCCTGCTGCTCCGGTGGGCCCGCGCGGCGGTGTCGGTGGTGGTCGCCGCCGGTGCGGCGGTGGGGGCGGCGACGCTGCTCAAGCACGTGGTGGGGCGCACCATCCACGGCGTCGAGAACCTGTCCTACCCGAGCGGGCACACCGCCTTCGCCACCGCGCTCGCCCTGGCGGTGGCGCTGCCGGCGGCCGGTCGGCTCGGTCTTGACCGGGCGGCCGGCGCGGTGGTCGTGCTCGGGGCGGCGCTGGCGGCCGGCGCCGCCATGGGCTGGGCGCAGGTCGCGCTGGGCGCGCACTACCCGACCGACGCCCTCGGCGGGTGGTGCACCGCGCTGGCGGTGGTGCCGGCGACCGGGTGGCTGGTGGACCGGACGGCCTCACCGACGGCCGACCCGACGGCCGACCCGACAACCGAACCGAAGGCCGAATCGAAGGCCGACCGCCCGGCAGACCGTCCGGCAGACCGTCCGGCCGACCGGCACACGGCCGGTCGGCCGGACGGTAACTGACGCACCGTCAGGAGAAGCGCCGGAACACCGGCTTCACCGGCCGCCCGCCCAGCCAGGGGGTGGGGTCGCCGGCGTCCAGCGCCTTCCGGTACACGGCGCAGGCCTCGGCCACCACCTCGACGGTGCGGTCGATGTCGGCCTCGTCCAGCGCGCTGCTCACCACGAACGACGGGGCCAGCACCCCGCCCGTCAGGAGCCGGCGCAGGAACAGCGTGCGGTACTCCTGCGACGGCTGCCGGTTCTCGTCGAGGGTGGCGAAGACCAGGTTGCTGGCCCGGCCCCGGACGACGACGTGCTCGCCGACGCCCATCCCGGCGGCGGCCGCGCGCACCCCGGCGGCCAGCCGCTCGCCGAGGGCGTGCAGCCGGGCGGTGACGCCCTCCTCGGTGTAGGTGGCCTGCACGGCCATCGCGGCGGCCAGCGCGTGGGTCTCCGCACCGTGGGTGGTGGACAGCAGGAACACCCGGTCGCCGGAGTGCCGCAGCCCGCCCCGCTCCATCAGCTCGCGGCGCCCGGCCAGCGCGGCGACGGCGAACCCGTTGCCCAGCGCCTTGCCGAAGGTGGAGAGGTCGGGGACGACGCCGTACAGGCCCTGGGCGCCCGCCTCGGACCAGCGGAAGCCGGTGATCATCTCGTCGAAGACCAGCACGCAGCCGTGCCGGTCGGCCAGTTCGCGCAGTCCGGCCAGGTACCCGGGCGGCGGCTCGGTGTGGCCGGCGGGTTCGAGCACCAGGCAGGCGACCTCGTCCCGGTAGCGGGTGAGCAGCTCCTCGGTCGCCGCCAGGTCCCCGTAGGGGAAGGCCACGGTGAGCTCGGTGGTCGCGGCCGGGATCCCGGCGGACATCGGGGTGGTGCCGATGAACCAGTCGTCGACGGAGAAGAACGGGTGGTCGCGGCAGACGGCCACCCGCGTGCGCCCGGTGACGGCGCGGGCGAGCCGCACGGCCGCCGTGGTGACGTCGGAGCCGTTCTTCGCGAACTTCACCATCTCGGCGCTCGGCACCGTGGCCAGGAAGCGCTCCGCGGCCTCGACCTCCAGGACGGACGGCCGGACGAAGTTGCCGCCGCGGTCGAGCTCCCGCCGCACCGCCTCCAGCACGCGCGGGTGGGCGTGGCCGAGGCTGACCGACCGCAGGCCGGAGCCGTACTCGAGGTAGCGGTTGCCGTCGACGTCCCACACGTGGGCGCCGCGGCCGTGGCTGATGACCGGGGCCAGGCCCTCGGGGTACTGGTCGTCGCCCTTGGCGTAGGTGTGCGCGCCGCCGGGGACCAGGGCGTGCAGCCGCTCGTTCGCCGCCCGCGAGCGGGGCAGGGTGAACTCGTCCGCGTCGTCCGTGCCGACCGTGTCCATGGCGCCGTCACCTCCCCTCGTGGCGCAGGAACTCGGCGAGGCCGGGCGCCTTGCGGTCCCGCTCGGACACCGACCCGGGCGGCAGCGGCCAGGGGACGGCGAGCTCCGGGTCGTCGAAGGCGATCGTCACGTCCTCGGCCGGGTCGTGCGGACGGTCGATCCGGTACGAGACGTCGGCGGTGTCGGTCAGCGCCTGGAAGCCGTGCGCGCAGCCCGCCGGGACGTACACGCTCACCTGGGTCTCGCCGGACAGCTCGAAGCAGGCCACGTTGCGGTAGGTCGGCGAGTCCGCCCGCAGGTCCACGACGACGTCGAAGACCTCCCCGTACGAGCAGCGCACCAGCTTGGCCTCCCCGGCGCCGGAGCGCAGGTGCAGGCCGCGCAGCACGCCCCGGACCGAGCGGGACACGCTGTGCTGGACGAAGGCGCCCGGGTCGAGGCCCACCGAGCGGAGCACCTCGGCGTCGAAGGTGCGGCAGAAGAAGCCGCGCTCGTCGGCGTACGGGGTCGGTTCGAACAGGTACGCGCCGGCGATCGCCGGGACTTCGGTCGCCTTCACGGGGACTCCTGGGGGGTACGGGCACGGGCAGGGGTGCGGTCGGCCGTCGGGAAGAGGGCCGCGGTCAGGGCGGTGAACTGGGCGTCGAGCTGCCGGGCGGCGGTCCGGTTCCGCTCGGCGAGGGTCCGGCGCAGGTCGGCCGCGTGCAGCTCCAGCTCCCGGAACTGCTCGATCAGCCGGTCGGCGTCGACCTCGCGGGCCGGGTGGCAGTACCCGTCCAGCCCCATCCGGGCCATCAGCGCCTCGCTCTTCGTCGCGTAGCTCAGGGCGAGCGTCGGCGTGCCGACCATCAGGGCGCAGATCAGGTTGTGATAGCGGGTCGCCACCACGGTGTCCGCGGCCGCCGCCTCCGCCATCAGATCGGCCAGGGAGGCCGGCGAGGCGGCGGTGAGCAGCGGCGAGTCCACCGCGGCGAGGATCGCGGAGACCACCGGTTCGTCGACGTCGTCGCCCCACAGCAGCCGGACCGGTCGGCCCTCCTCGACCAGCGCGCGGACGAAGCGGGTCGTCCCGTCGAGGTAGCGCCGGTGGATCTCCTCCGCCCGGGCGCGGTCGTCGTTCCCGCCGTGGAAGGCCATCACGCCGACGCAGACCGGCCCCGCCGGGCCGTCGGGCGCGCCCGGCGGGGGCGTCGGCAGGGAGAAGGCGAGGTCCGGGTAGACCTCGTCCCGCCGGGTGTCCACGCCCATCGCCCGCATCGCCTCGCGGGACGGGGCGTCCCGGTACGACCGGTACGCGGCCAGCCGTGCCGACCAGCGCACCAGGGCCCGGGTGGGCCGGCTGCCGATCGCGGCGGCGCCGACGCCGACCAGCGCCACCCGGGTGCCGAACAGCCGGCCGGAGGCGCAGAGCAGGAACAGCGCGTACGGGAAGCCCCACGGCCGCAGCGGCAGGGTGGCCTCCAGGACGCCCATGCCCGGCACGATCACCACGTCGTGCCGGCGCACCCAGGCGGCGGTGCGGAAGGCGTCGACGACCTTGCCCAGGCCCTTGGCGGCGATCGAGCCCGCCCGCGAGGCGGTCCGGTACTCCCCGCGGTTCCAGTGCAGCCGGGTCGCCGGGATCCGGAACCGGCCGGTGACGGCCTCGGGCCCGCCGCACAGCGCGTCCACGGCCGCCTCCGGGTGCGCGGAGCGCAGGTAGCGCAGCACCGCCTCCAGCGAGCCGTCGTTGCCGAGGTTGCCGGAGCCGAGCAGGCCGAACAGCCCGACGCGCACCGGGGATTCGCGCGCGGAGCTCACGCCCGCCTCCCCTCGCGCCCGGCGACGACGGCGTCCACCGAGACGGTGAGCCGGTCCGGGTCGACCGGGGCGCGGTCCTCGACCCGCTCGCCGCTGCCCGGCCGGGCCCGGCTGGCCGCCCAGGCGGCGAGGTGGCGGTAGCACTCGCGCCGGTCGGCGGGGGACAGCGGCACCCGCCGGATCGTCGCGACGAAGCCCCAGACGTACTCGGCGAGCAGCCGGGGCGTCGGGTGCAGCGGGCCCGCCCGGCGCGGGTCCAGGTTGACGCACCGGGAGCGCTTGGAGGGGTTCGCCCGCTCGGCACGGGTGGGGTGGTCGCGGCGGAAGTACAGCAGCTCCGGCACCTGGTGGAAGGGCCCGCGCAGGCCGATCTCGGCGACGAAGGTGCGGTCCGCGTGGTGGTAGCTGTCGAGCGGCTTCACCCGGCGCAGCACGTCGGCCCGGATCACCCCGTAGAAGTCGTCGCCGCCGGGTTCGAACAGCATGCTGCGGAAGCGCTCCGGCGCGTGCGGCGAGGCGGTGGCGAGCCCGTACTCGTAGGGGACCTTCACCCGGCCCTCGCCGTCGACGACCGCCTGGTCGGCGTGCGCGAGGATGATCTCCGGCCGCTCGTCCAGCGCCTCCACGCAGCGCCGCAGCAGGTCCCGGGCGTACAGGTCGTCGTGCGAGGCCCACTTGAACAGTTCGCCGCGGCACTCGGCGAAGACCCGGTTGTGGTTCGGCGAGGCGCCGATGTTCCGGGGCAGCCGGAGGTAGCGGATGCGGGAGTCCCGCGCGGCGTAGCGGCGGCAGATGTCCTGGGTCGCGTCGGTCGACGCGTTGTCGGAGATGACCAGCTCGAAGTCCTCGTAGGTCTGGCCGAGCAGGGCGTCGAGGGATTCGGCGAGGTACTCCTCTCCGTTGTAGACGGGCAGCCCGATGCTCAGTCGGGGCACGGCGGTCATGGTGTCCTCACTTCGGGAGAGTCGTCGGCTACGTCTTCGTCGGCGTCGGCCACGCCGTCGTCGGGGGCGCGGTGGTGCTCGCGCAGGGCGGCCCGCAGCTGCTGCCACCACAGGGCCGAGCCGCAGGCGGTGGCGGCGGCGACGCCCCAGGCGGAGCCGGCCGGGCCGGCCAGGGCGGCTCCGCCGAGCCCGCCGCCGAGGTAGCAGGCGGAGGCGACCAGCTGGCAGCGCAGGCTGCGCCGGGCCGCGGCGAGCGCGCGCAGCCCGGCCGCCGCGCCGCTGCCGAGGCCGGCACCGGCCACGCCGAGGGTGGCCGGCACGATGAGCTGCGAGGAGGAGTGCCAGACGTCGCCGAGGACCAGCTCGCCGATCCGGTCCGGCATCAGCAGCAGCGCGGCGCCCCAGAGCAGCGCGGCGGCGGCCTGCCCGCCGCCCAGCCGCAGGCAGAACCCGCCGAGCCGGCCCGGCGCCTGCCGCAGCACCCGGGCCGCCTCCGCCACGGTCACCAGGGACAGCCCCATCAGCAGGGCGAGGAACGGGCCGAGCAGCAGCTCGGCGCCCCGCACCGTCCCCACCGCGCCGACCCCGGCGATCGCGCCGAGCCCGTACGCCCGCAGCTGGCCGGCGCCGCTGAGGCTGACGTTCTCGACCAGGTACCGGCTGCCGAGGTCGCGCTGCTCGCGCAGCCAGCCGCGGGCCGCCGTCACCCGGGGCCGGATGCCGGACTGGAGGAAGCCGTACCCGGCGGCCACGGCGGCGGCGGCGCCCCAGGCCAGCAGGAAGGCGGCCACGCTGCCCACCCGGGCCGCCACGACCATGGCCGGGACGAGGGCGAGGCCCTGCACCAGGTCGTTGGTGAACGCCTTGCGCCCGGCGCCGGCGGCGAAGAAGGCGAACCGCCGGGAGTCCTGCAGCAGCAGCGCGGGCAGGGCGAGGCCGAGGCAGACGAAGGCGGGCCCGACCCGGCCGCCGACGCCGAGCCCGGCCAGCGCGCACACGGCACCGAGGGAGGAGCCGATGACGAGCGCGGTGCCCGAGGACCGGGCCGCCGCGGTGCGCCAGAGCGCCTCCGGCACCCCGCTGAACCGCACCATCAGCGGGTCGGTGGCCAGCCCGCGGGAGACGTTGAGCACCAGCCCGTAGGTCAGCCAGGCCAGGCTGAACACGCCGAACGCCGTCACCCCCAGCGAGCGGGCCACGAAGACCCCGACCGCGAAGTTGGTCAGGCTGGAGACCGCCTGGTCGGCCAGCCCCCAGCTGAGCCGCCCGGCCAGGCCCCGCCCGCCGCCCCGCCGGGCCGGGTGCGCTGGGCTCGTCGTCCGCTCCTCCTCGGTGGTCATCGGCGTCAGGCCTTGATCAGGCCGGCGCCGTGCAGGGCGTCGGCCGCGGCGGCGACGGTGTCGAACGGCAGCCCGGAGCGCTCGGCGACGTCCAGCAGGCTGTGCTCGCCGTCGGAGAGGCTGAGCACCCAGAGCATGGCCAGCTGCGCCTGCTTGGCGTCGCTGCGCCCGCCGAGCGAGTCGTACAGCCCGCGCCGGCCCAGCTGCGGTTCGCCGTAGGGGCTGAGGTTGACGTACCGCCGGTTGCGGTCGAGGACGGCGAAGGCCTCGCGGCAGACCGCGAGGGTGTCCGCCATCGCCTCCGGCGTGACGAAGTCCGGGTCGTCCGCCGAGGTGTGGTACTCGGGGTACCCGGCGTACGGGGTCCGGCTGAGCGAGCCGACGCCGAGGTCGAACCCGGGCGAGCAGAACTGCCGCTCGTCGTAGCCGTACGGGGTGAACTCGGTGACGCGGTGCGGGCGTTCGGAGATGGACAGGACGTGCCGCAGCACCCGGTCGATCTCCGCGTCGCCGCGCCGGCTCTGCTTGTACGTCAGGTCGCCGCGGTCCCCGGCGCAGGCCAGCACCAGCCCGTGCTTGACCAGCTCCACCCGCTCCGCGTTGCGGGCCAGCCAGGTGATCGCCCCGATGGTGCCGGGGGCGAACAGGAACCGGTAGGTGTAGTACGGCGAGCGCCGCGCCAGCTCCCGGGCCAGGAAGACCGCCACGGCGACGCCCGCCAGGTTGTCGTTGGCCAGCGACGGGTGGCAGACGTGGCAGGAGACGATCACCTCGTCGGCGACCTGCCCGGGCACCACGTGCTCGGCGTAGGTGAGGTGGCCGTCCGCGAGCGTGGAGTCGACCCGCACCTCGTACTCGCCGTCCGGCAGCGCGTCCAGGACCTCCTGGGCCAGGCAGAACCCCCACTCCGGGGTGTAGTAGCTGGTCCGGTACGGCACCCAGGACGGGTGGTCGGGCAGGGTGTGCAGGTGCCCGCGCAGCTCGGCCAGCGGCATCCGTGCCGCCACCGGCACGCTGTAGCCGAGCACGTGCAGGCTGGAGTCGGCGAAGTCGACGACCCGGCGGCCGGCCGCATCGGCGATGTACGCCTCCCGGATGTTCCACTCCTGCGGCACCGTCCAGTCGAGCACCCGCGTCCCGGTCGGCACCTCGTGCACCCGGAGCGGGAGGTACTCGCCGACGATGTCCAGGGTGGCGCGCACCCCGTCGCCGGTGATGCTCCGGCACAGCGGGTACAGCCGCTCCACCAGGGCGTGCATCTCCTCGCCGACCGCGGTCACCGGCGCCACCGCAGGGTGTCGTCGACGGTGCCGGCCTCGGAGGCCGCGCGCAGCACGGCCAGCCGGGTGAAGCGCCGCTCGAAGGCCTCCCGGGTCAGCCCGAACTCCCGGTAGGCGTCGGCGAGTTCGAGGGCGCCGCGCTTCACGGTCCACTCGCACGCGAAGTCGGGGGCGGCGGCCCGGAAGCGGGAGAAGTCCACCCGGTAGGAGCGGGGGTCGGCGCCGGCCTCCCCGGTGATCCGCACCGTCGAGCCCTCCACCGCCTCGGCGACCTGCCCGGCGATCTCGGCGACGGTGACGTTGTTGGCCTCGCTGCCGATGTTGAACGCCTCGTCGTGCACCGCCTCGCGCGGCGCGGTCAGCGCGGCGGCGAAGGCCCGGGCGATGTCGGCGGCGTGCACCAGCGGGCGCCACGGGGTGCCGTCGGAGAGCACCAGCACCTCGCCGGACAGCAGCGCGTGGCCCACCAGGTTGTTCAGCACGATGTCGGCGCGCAGCCGGGGGGAGTAGCCGAAGGCGGTGGCGTTGCGCAGGAACACCGGGCTGAAGTCGCCGTCGGCCAGGTCGTGCAGGTCGTCCTCCACCCGCACCTTGGACTCCGCGTACGGCGTCACCGGCCGCAGCGGGGCGTCCTCGCCCACCAGCTCGTCGCCGCCGGCCGCGCCGTAGACCGAGCAGGTGGACGCGTACAGGAAGCGCCGCACCCCGGCGTCGCGGGCCAGCCTGGCCAGCTTCACCGAGGCGTGGTGGTTGATGTCGTAGGTGAGGTCCGGCGCCAGCGAGCCCAGCGGGTCGTTGGACAGCGCGGCCAGGTGGATCACGGCGTCCACCCCGGCCACGTGCTCGGCCGTGACGTCGCGCAGGTCCACCCGGTGGCCGGGCGGGTCGGCGGGCGCCGGGCCGAGGACGCAGTCCGCGAACAGGCCGGCGTCCAGGCCGACGACCTCGTGCCCGGCCTCGGCGAGGACGGGGGCCATCACGGTGCCCAGGTAGCCCTGGTGTCCGGTCAGCAGTACGCGCATCGGTCAGCCCTCCAAGGTGAGAACGAGTTTGGTGACGGCGAAGGCCTCGGCGTAGCGCGCGTGGCACTCGATGCCGCGGATCCGGGCCAGCCCGAGGAAGGCCTCCCGGTCGTACCAGGGACGGTGCCGCTGCGAGGGGTAGTGGTCCAGCAGCAACCGCACCTTCCGTTCGGCGACCTCCGGGGCCAGCGGCTGGTACGCGGTCGGGCGGCCGAGGTCGCCGTCCCACTTGACGATCTCGTAGCCGAGCACCAGGTGGTCGCGGAACGCCGTGGTCACCAGCTTCGCCAGGCCGCGGTGGTCCTGGTGCGCGTCCTCGGTGCGCGGGGCGAGCACCAGGTCCGGCTCGCTGCGCCCGCGCAGTTCCTCGACCGCGGCCTTGGCCTCGTCCCAGTGCGCGGGCAGCCGGCCGTCCGGCAGCTTGAGCACCGTCAGCCGCAGGTCGGCGTCCGGGCAGAAGGCGGCGAGCGCGGCCCGCTCCTCCTGCTCGCGCTCGCCGCCCCCGCCGGAGAGCACCAGGGCGTCGACCCGCAGGCCCGGCCGGGCGAGGCACATCGTCAGCAGCGTGCCGCCGGCGCCGATGGCGAGGTCGTCGCAGTGCGCCGCCACCGCGACGATCCGGTCCAGGCGTCCGGTCCCGAGCCGGATCACGCGGTCCTCACCCCCGCGCCGGTCGGGCTCGCGCCGTCCCGCTCCCAGACCGCCCACGGGCGGTCGCCCCGGGCGTAGCCGGCGTCGAGCGCGGCCCGCTCCTTCACGGTGTCGGTCGGCTTCCAGAAGCCGCGGTGCCGGTGGGCCACCAGCCGGCCGCGCTTGGCCAGGCCCGCGCAGCCGTCGGCGACCAGGTCCCCGTTCTCCGGGATGTGGTCGAAGACCTCCTGGCGGAGCACGAAGTAGCCGCCGTTCTCCCACAGCGGCATGTCGCTCACCGCGGTGATCCCCCCGACCAGGCCGTCCTCGCCCAACTCCACGCAGTGGAAGGAGGACTGCGGCGGCACCACCATCATCGACGCGCCGGCGTCGCGCCGGGCGAACCGGTCGATCATCTCCGGCAGCGGGGCGTCGGTGAGCACGTCGGCGTAGTTGGCGAGGAACATCTCGTCGCCGTCCAGGTGGTGGCGAACCCGGCGCAGCCGCTCCCCGATCGGCGACTCGATGCCGGTCTGCGCGAAGGTGATCGTCCAGTCGGCGATGTCGGTGGACAGCAGCTCGGCCTTCCCGCCCCGCAGCACGAAGTCGTTGGAGGCCGTCTCCTCGTAGCTGAGGAAGAACTCCTTGATGTGGTGCGCCCCGTAGCCCAGGCACAGGATGAACTCGGTGTGCCCGTAGTACGCGTAGTAGCGCATGACGTGCCAGATCAGCGGCCGCGGGCCGACCATGGCCATCGGCTTGGGCACGTCGTCGGAGGCTCCGCTGCGCATCCGCAGCCCGTAACCGCCGCAGAACAGGACGACCTTCACGACGCGACCTCGACAATGCTCAGTTCCGGGATGGGGAAGACCAGCCGGCCGCCCCACTCGTGCACGAAGGACAGCTGCTCGACCAGCTCGGCCCGCAGGTTCCACGGCAGGACGAGGACGTAGTCCGGCCGGTCGGCGGCGATCCGCTCGGGCGGCAGGATCGGGATCCGGGTGCCCGGGGTGAACCTGCCGTGCTTGTACGGGTTCCGGTCGACGGTGTACGGGAGCAGGTCGGGCCGGATGCCGCAGTGGTTGAGCAGGGTGTTGCCCTTGCCCGGGGCGCCGTAGCCGACGACCGTCTCGCCGCGCTCGGCCGCCTCGACCAGGAACCGCAGGAGGTCCCGGCGCACCTTGGCCACCCGGGTGGAGAACTCGGTGTACCCCGACAGCTCCTGCAGCCCGGCGGCCTTCTCCCGGTCCAGCACCTCGGCCACCCGCGCGCTCGGCTCGCCGGCCACCTCGGTGGGCCGGGCCCACAACCGGATCGAGCCGCCGTGCGTGGGCAGCAGCTCGACGTCCACCAGCGCGAGCCCGCCGCTGGCCAGCGCCCGGATCGCGGAGGCGACCGTGTAGTACTGGAAGTGCTCGTGGTAGATGGTGTCGTACTGGTTCTCCTCGATCAGCGTCAGCAGGTGCTGCACCTCGACGGAGACCCAGCCGTCGTCGGCGACCAGGGCGCGCAGCCCCCGGGTGAAGCCGACCACGTCCGGGATGTGCGCGTACACGTTGTTGGCCACGACCAGGTCCGCCGGGCCGTGCTCGGCGCGGACGGCCGAGCCGGTGGCCGGGTCCAGGAACGCCGTCAGCGTGGGCACGCCCGCCTCCCGGGCCGCGGCGCCGACGTTCACCGACGGTTCGACGCCCAGGCAGCGGATGCCCCGCTCCACCACGTGCCGCAGCAGGTACCCGTCGTTGCTCGCGACCTCGACCACGAAGGAGTCGGGGCCCAGGCCCAGCCGCGGGACGGCATCCGCGACGAAGGCGCGCGCGTGCTCCACCCAGGAGGTCGAGTACGAGGAGAAGTACGCGTACTGGGTGAACGTCTCCTCGGGTGTGATCAGCGGCGGGATCTGCGCCAGCCAGCAGTCCGTGCAGACCCGCAGGTGCAGCGGGTACGTCGGCTCCGGCCGGTCCAGCTGGTCCGCGGCGAGGAAGCTCTCGCACGGCGGGGTCGCCCCCAGGTCGACGACGCTCCCCATCGCCGTCGAACCGCAGAGTCGGCATCCTGTCATCAACTGCCCCCATTCCTGCCCGCGCGGGTGCCCCGCCGCGGGCCAGCGTTTCCGTTTCCCGGCGGCGGGCCGTCCCCGCCGCCGGACCGACCCGCGATCGCGGAGCGGTACCCCTCCACCAGGCGCTCCAGCCCGACGGCCGGGCTGAAGCCCTGCTCGTAACGGCGCCGGGCCGCCCGGCCCATCTCCCGGTTGCCGTCCGGCCCGGCCGTGATCCGGCGCAGGCAGGACGCGAGCGAGGCCGCGTCGCCCGGGGTGTGCAGCAGCCCGGTCACCCCGTCCTCGACGAGCTCGACGAAGGCGCCGTGGCCGGCGGCGACGGCCGGGACGCCGGCCGCCATCGCCTCCGCGACCACCAGGCCGAAGGTCTCCTGGGCCACCGAGGGCGCCACCACGGCGACCGCCCGGGCGACGGCCCGCCGGCACTGCTCCGGGTCGTACAGGCCGACCTGGCGCACGTCCTCCCGGCCCGCCGCCCAGGCGGCCACCTCCCGCTCCAGCGGCCCCGCGCCGGCCAGCACCAGCGGCACGCCCACCCCGCCCCGCGCGGCGAGCTCGTCCCACGCGGCCATCAGCAGCCGGACGCCCTTGGCCTCCGCGAGCCGGCCGAGGAAGAGCAGGTGCTCGCCCCCGCCCGTCCGCCGGGCGTCCGGGTCGGGCACGAAGTTGTGCTTCACCACCAGCCGTTCGGCCGGCATGCCGGAGCGCACCAGGACCTCGCGCTGCGCCGCGGAGATGCAGAAGAACCGCTCCACGCCGGACCACCACCGCCGCCGGTTGACCGTCAGCCCGACCGCCAGCGGCACGGTCGCGAGCCGGGAGTTCCGGTAGCAGCCGTGCCGGACGGCGGGCAGCGCCGCCGCCGACCCGACGCACTCGGTGCACGGCCGGCCGTCCCGGTGCAGGGTGCCGGGCGGGCAGACCTGGCCGTAGTTGTGCAGCGTGGCCACGACGGGCACGCCGGCGTCGGCGCAGCCGGCCAGCACCGCCGGCGACAGCAGCGGGAAGACGTTGTGGACGTGCACCACGTCCGGCCGCTCGGCGCGCAGCCGGGCGGCCAGCTCGGTGCGGACCGCCGGGTTCCACGGCACCAGGAACGGCACCGCGGCCTTGCCGAGCAGGGAGCGGGCGGCGATGGTGTCGCTGCGCCGCTCGAACAGGTCGACCCGGTGGCCGGCCGCGCGCAGCAGCCCCACCTCCTCGTCGACGACCCTGTTCTCCCCGCTCGGCTGCGCCGAGGAGTAGCGGTTGTGCACCACGAGGACGTGCATGGTCAGGTCACCTCCCGGTTGCGGGCCCAGCGGGTGGGGCGGCGTCGCCGGACGGCGGGCGCCGCCGGGGCCGTGGTCAGGGGCGTGGCCGCGACGGGCGCGGGCGTCGCCAGCAGCGAGGCGGCCAGCGCCAGGTGCAGCAGGTACGGCGAGGCGTCGCCGAGCCCGGCCTCGGTGTACGAGGAGATCGCGACGTAGCTGATCAGGAAGATCGCGCAGGCCCGGGACAGCGAGGGCGGGCGCAGCAGCGCGACGCCGCCCAGCACCAGGAGGATCGCCGCCACCACGGCGATGCCGAGCAGGCCCTGCTCGTTGTAGACGGCCAGCCAGCTGTTGTCGATCGGCAGCCCGCCGAAGGACTTGTCGCCCAGGCCGATGCCGAACACCTCCTCCGGGATCGTCCGGGGCTGCGTCAGCAGGGCGTCCCAGACCTTGGCCCGGCCGGTGAGGTTGGAGAAGTTCTCCTTGCTCTGCCCGCGCATGAACCAGGTCTGCAGCGCGGAGGCGAAGGCCACCGCGGCCACCGCGGCGCACACCACCGCCCAGGCGAAGAACCGGCGGGCGGCGGCGCTGGTCAGCACCAGCGAGCCGATCGCCAGCGCCAGCCCGGCGAGCAGGCCGATGGTGGCCGTGCGGGTGTGGGTCATCGCGAGCAGGACGAAGGTCGGCACGATGACCACCGCCGCGCTCGCCCCGGTGGTCCGGCGGTCCAGCAGGAGCAGCACGGTGAGCCCGATGATCACCGCGGAGTACTGGCCGATCTGCGGCGGGGTGAGCGGCCACAGCGCGCCGACCAGCCGGCCCCCGTAGTACTCGGGCATGGCCGTGCCCGGGGAGACGACCAGGCCGGCGGCCACCGAGACGAGCACCGCGAAGTACATCCGGATGTGGGTCCGGACGAACGTCAGCCCGCCGTCCCACCAGCGGCTGAGCAGCCACAGCGTGCCGACGAACAGGGCCAGCCGGGCGCAGCGGAACAGCGCGCCGAACCCGACCTCCAGGTGCAGGCTGGAGATCACGCTCGGCACCAGCAGCAGGGTGAGCAGGGACAGGAAGGCGCCGGACCGGATCCGCAGCCGGCGGTTGAGCAGCAGCGCCAGCGCGAACGCGGAGACCAGCGCGCCCATGGTGGCCATCTGGATCAGGGAGCGGGGCAGCCGGACGACGGTCTTCGCCCCGGCGGAGCCGAGCGTGTTGAGGCCCAGCAGCGCCCAGACGATCCAGACGGCCTTCGGCGGGGCGTCGGGGCGCCGCTCGGCCGCGAGCACCGCACCCCCCGCGCCCGGTCGCCCGGCCGTACCCGCCGTACCCGCCGTGCCCGCCGCGCCTGCCGCGCCTGTTCGTCCGGTGCGCACCCGGCTCCCGGCCACCTCAACCACCGGCCCGGGCGGTGAAGGTGCTGCCGGCGTCCTGCTGGTAGGGCGCGCCCTGCCACTGCGTGGGCTCCAGCCGCCGGCCCGGGTCGTCGGCGACGAAGCTCCACGGCCCCCGGTAGACGTTGTCGTGCCAGCGGTTGTCCTGCTCCAGGGTGATCGCCTCGGCGACCCGCTTGCCCCGGTACGGCGACCAGTCCGGGTAGGTGCCGTAGTTGGCGAGCACCGCCATCCGGCCGCAGGCCGCCGCGCACTTGACGACGGACGGGTCGAGCAGGAAGCGGTTGTCGTGGATGTCCACCCGCTGGGTCTTCCACCGGCAGTCGGCGTAGAGCGGCGCGGTGTCGATCGCCGGCTTGGCGCAGCGGTTGGTGTCGGGCACCAGCAGGGTGCAGTAGCCGGTGGAGGTGTTGGCCGGGCTGTTGCAGAACCGGTCGGCGTTCTCCCACAGGGTGATCCCGGACCAGTTGTCCTCCAGCACGTTGCGGTAGACCTCGATCCGGTCGGTGCGGGCCGGGACGCGCGGCTCGCCGCCGGACTCGGACAGGTAGACGGTCGCGTACGGGAAGTCGTCGCCCTCGTCGGCGGCGTGCCGGCGGCCCTCGACCCAGCCGTTGCGCCGGATCGTGTTGTCCCGGACGACCGCGTTGTAGCTGGTCTCGTACATCAGCGCGGCGCCGTCGTTGGCCTCCAGCACGTTGTTCTCGATCCGGAAGTCGTTGTTGTTGTTGTCCGCCCACAGCCCGGCGCCGCGGTTGTCGTGCACCCAGTTGCCGCGGACGTCGGCGCCGTTGACGGCCCAGAACTTGACGCCCCCGGAGCAGCCGCAGCCCGGCTG
The DNA here is from genome assembly GCF_040609095.1 of Kitasatospora sp. NPDC004799. Lineage (NCBI taxonomy): Bacteria > Bacillati > Actinomycetota > Actinomycetes > Kitasatosporales > Streptomycetaceae > Kitasatospora > Kitasatospora sp. NPDC004799. The sequence goes on along the minus strand of NZ_JBEXJK010000052.1, from coordinate 547 downwards.
CCGCCGCTCCCAGTCGTCGGTGTTGTTGCCGGTGATCTCGTTGCCCTCGACCAGCAGGCCCCGGATGGAGTCGCCGGTCTTGTAGGCGTTCATCCCGTACTGCCCGTTCTCGCGCAGGCAGCTGGCGCGGACCTGCTGGCGGGCGCCGGCCATCAGCCCGGCGCCGGAGTTGCGCTGGATCGTCGTGTGCTCGATCACCCAGCCGTCGGCCATGTCGTGGTTGACCACGCCCTCGTCGTGCGGCGCGACGAAGCCCTGCACGGTCAGGTGGCGGATGGCGACGTCGGGGGCGGTCCCGCTGAACGCGTAGTTGTTGGTCCGCCGGCCGTCGAGCACCGCGCCCGGCGCGCCCAGGTAGACGTCCCCCTGCTTGGCCGTCACCTGGGCGTAGCGCTCGGGCAGGAGCGTGTGGGTGCCCGGGAGCAGCCAGAACGTGGTGTGCGGCGGGCTGCTGTCGGTCTTCGCGGCCAGGTCGCCGACCACCGCGGGGTCGACCGTCACCGCGCCCGCCGGCGCCGTGGCCGGCCCGGGCTCGGGCCGCTCGCAC
>NZ_JBEXJK010000051.1:0-30946 GCF_040609095.1 Kitasatospora sp. NPDC004799 | reverse complement strand
GGGGGTTTTTTTTCCCTGTTGCTCCCGACAACCCCCCCCCCAGGGCTCGTGGCAGCCTCGGCTACGCCTCCCGGAGCATCGGCGAGGGCGGCCCGCTGGATGCAAGGGCCCTTGCAGACGCCGCACCGCTCCGGCTCGCAGTGCGGGCACGCGGGCAGCCGGGACAGGCTCGGCTTGTCGATCTTCTGGTGCTTGCGCCAGGTCGGGTAGTGGAAGTACCGGCGGCCGTCGCAGCCCGTGTACCGGCATACCGCGCCGACCGAGGCGAGCTGCTGGAGGTGGTCCTCGACGTCCGCACGGCCGATCTCGTCGCGCATCGGCCAGATGAGGCCGTAGACGATCGCCGCGTTGTCGCGGTGGCGGCCGTGGTCGTCGGCGTGGTTGGTCATGCCGAGGAAGGTGACCATCGCCGGGATGGACACCTCGGCGAGCGTCTCGCTCACCCACGTCTCCGGCTTGACGGAGCGGATGCGGGCCACGTCAGCGACCCCGGACGGGGGCGAGGGCGAGCTGTCCGGTGGTGAGGTCCAGGACGTGCGGACGCGTCCAGTCGGCGTCCGGGTAGGCGCGGACGACCCAGCGCGCGACCACCCTTCGGCCGACGGGACTCAGCTGGACCGGACGACCGGCGGCATCGGCGGCGCGGGCGTACGCGTGGGGCCACTGCGTCACCGGGTCGGTGAAGCCGACGGCGACCACGGCGGCGCCCGGGATCATGTCCGCGAGCTTGGCGGCGAGGCGAGGCCGAACGCCCGAGTTCGGGCTGGCCAGGGTTCCGCTGGGTATGGCGGGCATGCAATACTCCGTGCTTCGTAGGAGCGCGCGCGGCGGTCCTCGTGCGAAGAAGTCCCGCTGCGCGCGTGGGTAGTGAATCGACACCCTTCGGGGCGTCGCATCCGGCGTCCGGGAGTTGGTAGCTCCGGGACGCCGGTCTCATATGGAGGAGCCGCAGGGCCGGTATTCAGCCGCTCACCTCCTCGGGCCGCCGGCCGTCCGTGCGGCGGGAGCAGCACCATAGGGGCAACGCGGCCGACAGATCCATCCCGTTCTTCGGTAGGCAGTCGGGGCTCCTGCAGCGCCTGCGGGCAACAGGCCTCCGTCCGTGACGGTCAGTGCCCGAAGCCGATTGCCGTTCCCGGGCCTTCGACGGCCAAGGTCACCGTACGTAGGGAATCGGTGGGCGCCCGACCTCACTCGGGGTGACTCCGGTCTGGGCTGCGCGGCCCAGCGGTATCGGTCGCCCCAGCCCAGGATCCCGACCGGGAACGACTGAAGCTTCATTACCTAATTCCCCATCAAACAAGCGGCCCGCGATTGCGGCAACGAGGAGACATTAAGTAGCGACCCGGATAGCGGTCAACAAATCAAGGGCATCTACGCGAGAAGAACGAGATCTTTTTCGGAGACTGAGAAATGATCTTCTCTCAAGGCGCAGAGCAACGCTCCGCAAGCAGAGCACCCGGCCACGCGTAGCAAAATTCCCCCGCGCGCTCACGGTGAGCAAGCACCCCGGCATCAATACTCAGCGTAACGTGACGAATACCACGTGCCGAATAATTCCACACCAGCAGGGGACTTGACCCCTATATGCGCGACGGAATCCGGCGCTCAGCGGCGGGTATATTCGCTGTCCGAGCGACCCGCCAGCGGGAACTCACCGACAATCCGACATGCAACACTTGGGGCTGATAAAGATGCGCGCAATAGCCGTCCGGGAGTTCGGCGGCCCGGAGGTCCTGGAGCCGACCGAACTGCCCGAGCCGGAGAGCCGCCCCGGCCACCTGCGACTCCGCACCCGGCTCTCCGGCGTCAACTACGCCGACGTCCACCTGCGCGAAGGCTCGTACCCCGCGCCCATGCCCGCCCCGTTCGTCCCGGGCAACGAGGTGCTCGGCATCGCCGAGGACGGGCGCCGCTACATCGCGCTCTGCCGTGGCGGAGGCTACGCCGAGACCACCGTCGTCCACCGGAAGCTCGCCTTCGAGGTGCCGGACGGCATCGCCGACCACGACGCCGTCGCCCTCATGCTCCAGGGCAACACCGCCTGGCACCTACTCTTCACGGACCTGCGGGTCACCGCCGGGGACACCGTGCTCGTCCCGGCCGCCGCGGGCGGCGTCGGCTCGCTCGCCGTCCAGCTCGCCAAGCACGCCGGTGCCAAGGTCGTCGCCATGGCCTCCAGCGAGGAGAAGCGCCGGATCGCCACGGAGCTGGGCGCGGACGCCGTCGTCGACTCCTCCACCACCGAGGACCTCACCGAGCGGATCCTCGACGCCGCCGGCGGCCACGTCACCGCCGCGATGGAGATGACCGGCGGCGATGTCGTCCACGCCACCCTCGCCGCCCTCACCCCGCGCGGACGCCTCGCCGTCTTCGGCTCGGTGACCGGCGCCAACGGCCTCGTGCCCATCACCAGCCTGCTCGCGGGGTCGAAGGCGATCAGCGGCTTCTGGCTGCCGAACCTCTACCCCTCCCGCACCCACCTCAACGACTCGATGTCCGCACTGTTCACGGCAGTCACCGAAGGCTGGCTCAAGCCGCTCAACGGCCCGGCGTACAAGCTCGGTCAGGCCCGCCAGGCCCACCACGACCTCGCCGCCCGCCGCACCACCGGCAAGATCGTCCTTGACGTCGACCGCTGACCGACCTCTCGCCCGGCCGTCTACCCGTACGCCCGCCTCCGGCGGGTTACCCCGGAACGTCCCCCTCGCGTCGTCGCCGGACGACGCGACGCTCCACCGGAAGCCGAACATGACCAGCACCACCACGCCCGCGCCCGACACGGTGCCCACGCAGCGCCAGAACAACGCACCGAGCAAGCCGCCGTCCTCGCTCGCGGCCCGCGCCTTCGCCGTCCAGCGGGCCTTCACCCAGCTCTCCGGCGAGGTGCACTCGTTGCGCACCATCGCCGCCACCGCCGGGCTGGACGACGCCACCACCCACCGGATTCTCAAGACCGGCGTCACCGACGGCGTCTTCGAGCAGATCGGCCGCGGCCGCTACCGCCTCGGGACCGGCACCGCCCGCGCCGGCGTCCAGGCCATGGCCCACTCCCCCAGCCCGGCCTCGACCCACACGATCCTCGAACGGCTTCACGCCGCCACCGGCGGCCTCGCCCTGCTGTACGTGCTCTCGCCCTTCGGCGGCGCGAAGCGCCTGTGCACCGACTACGTCATCGGCGACACCGACCCCGCCGAAGTCGGCATGTCCGCCGAGGACGTCGTCTCCGTCTCGCGCTCCCTCCGCACCGGCGCATCCGGGCGGGTCATCCTCGCCTACCTGCCCCGGACCATCCAGGACCTGGTGCTCGCCGAGGACGTCCCGCCGACCGCCGGCCCCGGCGTAATCCGCGACAACGACGCCCTCGAGGCGTCCCTCGACGAGATCCGCCGTCTCGGCTTCGGGGTCGGCCGCCAGGAGTGCATGCCCGGCTGGGACTCCGTGTCCGCCCCCGTCCTGTGGCACGACTCCATCATGGGCTCCGTCCTCCTCCTCCGGCGCTCCGCCGAAATGCCCACCGACTTGCGCCCGTTGATCTACCACACCCGTAAGGCGGCCGAGAGCATCAGCGAGCTGACCACGACCCCACTGGCTGCCGCGATATAGCTTCCTTCCCATAGGGGACAAACGGCTGCTGCCGCCCGAGTCATTGGGTTCGGGCGGCAGCAGCTGCTCTATTCCGGCGGCTCCGGAACCGGCTCATCTGAAGCGCGAGAACGAAGGACCGCCCTCCTGGTACGCGGTGAGCGCGATCCTCGCGGTCGGGAAGGCCGGCTCGGGGAGGTCAGCCGCAGCAACCCAGTCGACGGCCAGGTGCTTGTCCGGCTCGGCGTTGACCAGCTCGCCGGTCCATCGGTCGGTAGCGAAGACGAAGAGGACGAACTGCCCGAGTCCGTCGTAGCTCTGCTCGACGTGGATGACGTGGACGAGTTCGAGGTTCAGGGGATCGACCAGCAGGCCGGTCTCCTCCTTGAGCTCGCGGGCGGCTGCCTCGTCGAGGGCTTCCCCAGGCTCCGCCTTTCCGCCCGGAACGGTCCAGGCCGGCCGCGGCGACCAGTTGGCCGAGGCGTAGTGCACGGCGGCGATGCGGTCGGTGCCCTTGTCGTGGACGATCACGCAGACCGCGTTACGGCTGTTCATGGCGGCGCTGGTCGTCATGGTGCGAGCTCCTCGTCGGGCTGTCGCAGGACATCGGTGGTCCAGCCCGGTCTGGCCGTGTGCCAGCCGAATCGGTATCCGTTGGTGCCGAGGTACGGGGCGGTGAGGGCGTGGTGGAACTCGCACCAGGCCGCGAACTCGCGCCGGGTGCAGCCGGGGAGGCCTCGACTGCGTGGGTGACCGTTGTAGGTGTCGAGGGCTTCTTGAACGGTCTCCTGGACCAGTGGGCCGCTGGTCATGGTGGTGCTGACCACGAGCTTGGCGAGGTCGTAGCCGAAGGGCGCGAGGGTGAGGGAGTCGAAGTCGATGACGGCGACTATGGCGCCGTTGACGAGGAAGTTGCGCGGATTGGCGTCCTTGTAGAAGGCGGCCGGCATGCCGGCGGCCTTCTGGAGCCAGCCTTCGACCGCTTCGAGGGTCAGGGCGGGCTCGGGTACGGATTCGGAGGTCAGGAGGTGCCGAAGGCGCTCGCGTCGGCCGTCGATGAACCCGTCGAGAGTGATGGTGCCGCCGCTGGTGAAGGACGCGTCCAGGCGAGCGTGCACCAGCTCGCGGAAGTACGCGGCCGTGTGCTGGCGGCCGAGGAGTCCTGCGAGGGCGACCAGATCGGCCGGGCCGGCGTGGCGACCGTCGAGGTGCTCGTAGACGATCTCCCCGGGACGCTGCTCGACGACCCGCGGTGTCCGGACGTCCGGGTTGACGCCGGTGAGCCACGCCTGGTGGGCGAGGGAGCGCTGTTGGAGCAGCGGGTGGTCGTAGGTCTTGGTGAAGGTCCTCATCGACGGGCGGCCACCACGTAGGTGACGGTCGAGGCGGTCTCCAGCGGGCCGTTGCCGACCGTCTGCCGCAACCTCTCGGCGATCCCCCGCTCATCGCAGGCGAGTTGGTACCTGGGGTTGGTGGCCGCGTAGGCGGCGATGTGGTCGGCGTCGGTGAACCGGAAGCGTTGTTCGTCGTGAATGATCTCCCGGACGTCGAGGTGAGTACCCACGATGTCGGCCTGGTTGTGGCTGTGGAAGGTCTCGTACAGGCTCGGCCGATCGGGCGCCTCCGGGTCCAGGCCGCTGGCGGCGATCACGTCATCCAGTTCCGCATAGCTGTCGGCGGACTTGGTGACCGTGATCGACAGCCCGCCGGGCGCCAGGCAGCGGGCGATCTCCGCGATCACGGCCGTCGGCTCCGGCGAGTGGTACAGGCAGAACGCCGCTGCGGCGACCGCGACGGAGGCGTCGGGCAGGGCGATGGCGTGGAAGTCACCGCGCATGTACCGCACGCCCATCCGTCCGGCCAGCCGGCGCTGGGCATCGGTGAGCAGGGCGGCGGACTGGTCGAAGGCGATGAGCTTCGGGGGATCGAGGCGCTCGGCGAGCGCGACGGTGGTGGTGCCGCGCCCGCAGCCGATGTCGAGGACGGTGCCGCGCGGCCCGTCGGCGGCAAGTTCCGCGATGACGGCGGCCGGGTGCCGACCGGCGGTCTTGGCCCGGGCGAGTGCGGTGGTGCGCTGGGTGAGGCGGCCCGCTTCGGCGTACAGGGTGCCGCGGACTCGGTCGGTGTCGAGGAACGGGTTGGCGGTCATGGACAGGTGGGGCCTTCCCGGGGTGGGGGGTCAGATCATGTTCGAGGGGGCACGCTCTCGACGAAGCGGCGCGCGGCCCGGCGGCTGGTGAGGGTGACGACGCGGGCGTGGCCGGCGTGTTCGGCGATCAGGGCGCGGACCTTGGGCCGCATCTCGCGGCGGTAGCCGAGGACGTAGCGGATGAATCCCCAGTGGATGCGGTCGAAGACGCCCTGCTCGGTGTGCTGGCCGCCGCGGTAGCGGCGGCGGCGCTGCAGGATCCCCCAGAGGCAGACGATCGGGGGGATGTCGAGGAAGACGACGGTGTCGGCTCGCTTGAGGCGGATGGGGAGGGTCGAGGCGAAGTTCCCGTCGATCACCCAGCGCGGTTCGGCGACCAGCTCCTCCTGGATCGCCGCGAACTTCTCGGGCGGCAGGGTGTTCCAGTCGGCGTCGTAGTAGACACCGTCGAGGTGGGTGACGGGGGCGTTGATCTTGGCTGCGAGCTGGCGTCCGACCGTGGTCTTGCCGCTGCCACCGCAGCCGATGATGGTGATCCTGTCCATGTCGCCACAGGCTACCGAGCCCTGCGACGGACCGGGTCGCACTCGGTCTCGGCCGGTGCCCGAGCCGGGACGCTCCGACCCGCTCACCGCGCTTCGACGGGGACCAGGACGGCCCGGTCGAAGTCGAAGCGGACCTCCCGGCCGGGGCCGGCGACCTCGGCGCAGGACAGGTACACCCGCCCATCGGGCGCGATCTCCAGGTTCTCCACGACGTCGCTGGGCGGCGGGCACCGTTCGGGCAGCAGGATGTCGGTGTTGACTTTCATCCCGCCCAGGTCCATGGCGGTCAGCCGTTCGTGGAGTTCCTGGGTCTGTTCCCAGGTGACGGTGGTGACGCCGCTGGCCACGGCGTTGCCCACGGGACGGACGCGGTGCAGCATCAGGTCGCCGGCGCCGAGGTCGCGCAGTCGCTCGGCGAGCGCCGGGATGGTAGCGATGTTCTCCCCGGTGAGGGTGCAGGTCGCTCCGAAGGGAAGGTCCCGGCCGAGGGCCCAGGCGAGGGTGTCGAAGGCCGCCTCGAAGGAACCCGGGCGTCGGATCCGGTCGTGGGCCTCGGCGGTGCCGCCGTCGAGCGACACCCGCAGCATGTCGAGGTGCTCGGCGGCGCGGGCGAGGAAGGCCCGCCGCTTGTAGCCGTTGGTGCAGATCTCGGTGCGGTAGCCGAGCGACTTGGCGACGGTCAGGACGGTCGGCAGGCCTTCGAAGAGCAGGGGCTCCCCGCCCAGCAAGCACACCTCGCGGCAGTCGAAGCGGACGAGGAAGTAGGTGAGGGCGGCGGAGGCCTGGTCGACGGTGACGCTGTCGGTCCGCTTGAGGTCCTCGCCGTGGTAGCAGGTGGTGCAGGAGAAGTTGCAGCGGAAGAGCAGCTCCAGGTAGAGCTTCTCGACCCGCTGGATGCCGGGGAGCACGGGCGGGAACGGGTTCACGGGTGGTTTCCTTCCGTCGGTGTGACTGGGACCGGCATGCCGGTCAGCAAGCGGTCGAGGGTGCGCAGTTTGCGGGTGAGGCGGAACCGGTCGAGCCCGTCGATGCAGCGGGCGATCAGGTCGGCGTGGGCCTGGCTGCCGGTGATGCGGGCGAGGGCGGTGACGGTGGCCAGTACGTCGTGGCCGCTGGTGACGACCAGCTCTCGCGGCACGACCGTGTCAGCGCCCCGGAGGGTGGCCGGTACCAGCGGCAGGCAGCCGGCGAGGACGGACTCGAAGATCCGCTGGGTGAACTGGCCGCTCCGCTCGTACCGCTCCGGGGCGAGCAGCACGGTGGTCACCGAGGCCTCGTAGAGGCGGGCGACCTCGTCGAAGGGGATGCGCCCGGTGAAGTTCACGTCCGGCCATCGGGCGGTGTCGGTCCACTTCCCGGCCACCCTGTGCGCGAGCCGGTTCGCGGCCGGGGCGAAGTACCGGTCGAAGGCGGCGTCGCGGTCGTACTGGTTGCCGATGTACACCAGCGGCAGTACGCGCCCGTGGGCGGCGAGGGCCGCGGGGTGTGCTCGGTCGAGCGCGTCGTCGTCGACCGGGAAGAGCAGGCTCTCGGCTCCCGGCGAGGGGTGCAGCGCCGGTTCGCAGACCTGCACGTGGCCGATGGCGCGGAGCGGGTCGTCGGCGGGCAGTTGCTGGTCCTTGTCCCAGAGCAGCGTACGGATGCCGTAGTGGTGGGTGTAGTGGTCGAGGAGTTCCTGCTGCCGGTGAAGGTCGCAGGTGTGCCCCTCGCTGCCGCACGGGGTGGTGTTGCGCCCCGGAATCGGCCAGCGCCATTCCAGGAGCAGGGCGTCGATCTCGGGCAGGCCGCCGTCCCACTCGTAGTGCGCGGTGAGGTCGGTGCCGGCCTCCGCCAGGTCCCTGTCGGTCTGCAGGAGGATGACGTCGTGGCCGCGAGCGGTGAGTCCGTCCAGCAGGATGCGGCGGTGGCTCCGTCCTCCGTCGGGGGTGTCGGTGATGCCGGAGCCGAGGAAGCCCCAGAAGCTGTAGCCGATCCTCATGCCTTGGTCACCCACCAGTCTTCGACCAGGAGCGCGTCGAGCCCGGATTCGGCCAGGCAGTCGAGCGCCATCTCCGGTGTGCCGCACATCGGCTTGCCCTTGACGTTCAAGGAGGTGTTGATGAGCACGGGCACGCCCGTGATCTCGGCGAAGGCCGCCAGGATCTCGGCGAGGAACGGGTTGTCCCTGGGCGCCAGCGTCTGCACCCGAGCCGTCCCGTTGGCGTGGACGACGGCCGGGATCCGCTCGCGGGCCAGCTCGGTGACCGGCGAGGCCATCGACATGAACGGCGCTTCCTGGCCGAGGGTGAAGTAGTCGCCGGCTCGGTCGGCCAGCACGACCGGCGCGAACGGGCGGAACGGCTCCCGGAACTTCACCGTGGAGTTGAGCCGCTCGACGACGCCCGCCCGCAGCGGCGACGCGAGGATCGAACGGTTCCCGAGCGCCCGCGGCCCGGCCTCCCCGCTCCCCCGGAACAGTCCGACGATCGTCCCCCGGGCGAGCTCGCCGGCGACGTGTTCGGCCGGATCGAGCAGCCGTCGGGCGGTCATGTCGGGCAGCGGCTCGGACGGCAGCTCCAGGCCGGGGAAAGCCGGCCCGAGGTAGCAGGACCGGGCCAGCCCCGACGGAAGGTTCCGGTGCCGGCCGAGATCGACAGCGGCCGCGGCACCGATCGCCGTGCCGGAGTCGCCGGGGGCCGGCGGGACGGCGACCTCGTCGAACAGCCCGGAGGCGATGATCTTTCCGATGCTGACGCAGTTCATCGCGACACCCCCGCCGACGCACAGCAGCCGGGCGCCCGTCCGCTCGCGTGCGATCCGCGCCAGGTGCAGCATCACCTGCTCGGTGCGCTCCTGGATGGCCGCCGCGAGGTCCGCGTGGACCGGCTCGATGTCCTCGTCCGCCCGTCGGGGCGGGCAGGTGAGCTCGGTGAATGCGGCCGTCAGCCGCGGGTAGCGGCGGTCCATGACGCGCAACCCGATCAGCCGGTGGTCGAGGGCGAAGCCGTCGGTGGTGAGCCGGACGGCCTTGGCGAACAGGGCCCGGAAGCGACTGGGGTCGCCGAGGGCGGCCAACGCCATGACGGTGCCCTCCTCGTCGCCCCTCCGCCAACCCAGGTGCTCGGTGACCGCGCCGTAGACGTAGCCGAGCGAGGCCGGGTCGTCCTGGGCGTGGACGATCCGGTACGAGCAGCCGTTCGCACCCTGCCGGGCGTGCCCGATCGTGGTTGCCTGCACCTCCCCCAGGCTGTCCACCACCAGCACGGCGGCGTCCTCGTAGCCGGAGGCTGCGAAGGCGTACAGCCCGTGGGCCCGGTGGTGGAGGACGGGTTTCACGGAGGCGTTCGGGAAGGCTGCGGCCAGGTGTGCCAGGCGCCCGCGGGTGTTGGCCGCCACCTTGGCGAACGAGCGGGCCCGCGGCAACGCCCTGGCCGACGTCGTCGGCCGCACGGCGTGAGCGAGGGCGGCGGGAACCGCCCTCAGGTAGAGCTGCGGCGTGAAGTTGTACGCGACGGTGTCGACGTCCGCGCGGGCCAGGCCCGCCTGGTCCAGCAGCCACTCCACGGCCAAGGTCGGGAAGCGCTTGTCGTGCTTGACGCCGCTGAGCCGCTCCTCCTCGACGAAGCCGACCAGCTCGCCGTCGACGACCAGGGCGGCCGCGGAGTCGTGGGTGTAGGAGCACAGGCCCAGCACGGTACTGGGGTTCGCTGTCATCCCGGTCACCTCTTCGCCGGGATCGCCGGTGCCGGCATCGGGGCGAGCGGGACCTTCTGCTCGCGCTGGTCGTACCAGAGCCCCATCGCCTCGGGCAGCGGCCCGCTCGCCTCGGCGGCGCGGGCACGGGCACCGTCGTACCGCCCGGACTTCCAGAGCCGGTAGCTGGCCAGGACCGCGGCGAAGCCGTCCCAGACCGGATGGCCGACGGCCTCGCCCGCCGTCACCTGCTTCAGCATCGGGTCGAAGTCCTCCCACGGGACGCCGACCGGCTGCCACCTGCGCGAGGGCTCCTCCTCGACGGGCAGCTGCCATGCGGTGTCCTGGTGCTGGGCGTACAGGTGCAGGGAATCGACGTGGTGGTGGTAGTCGCCGACCTCGACACCGAGCCAGCCGGCCATCAGCTCGTGCAGGACGGTGGTGGTGATCAGGTCGTACGGGAGACCGAGCCACACGTCCTGGCTCCGCATGCTGGTGTGCATCTCCAGGCGGCCTGCACGCAGGTAGAAGCGGTAGCCGAGGGTGCAGGGGACGTCCTTGTGGCCGGCGGTGTCCCGGCCGGGGTCGAAGATCTGCACGACGGCCCGACGGCTCTCGCTGTCACGGGTCAATTGGCGTCGGACGTAGTCAAGCTGGTCCAGCTGCCCGTGCCAGCGCCGCAACCGCGGACCGTAGGCGCCCTGAAGGGCGCCGTGGTCGGTGAGGGCGGCGAGGCGGCTGTTGAAGTCGTGGATCCAGTCGGCGCTGGAGCCGGAGAGGATCCAGACCGTCTCGGCGGCGGCGAACGCCGGGTTGAGCACCCGGTGCGGGTCCAGGTGGACGAGCCGGGCAGTGGGATCGGTCAGCTTGAGGTAGGCACCCATGAGCTCGGCCGTGGCCATGCCGCGCGGCGCGACGCTGCGGCCCTGGCTCAGGATGGCCTTTCCGGCACGGGTGAACAGCGCGTTCGCGCTGTCGGCGGCGGTGACGAACACAGTGACTCCGTTGGACGTCGGGACGGGACCGTTCAGGCGCTCGCCAGCTGCGGGGAGCTGGCCACGAGGTGGGCGAGCTGCCGGGAGATGCCCTGGACGAGGGCGGTGCGGGGCTTCCAGCCGAGGAGCTCACCGGCCCGGGAGCGGTCGGCGAGGGTGGCGTCCACGTCGCCAGCCTTGGCCGGCAGCCGGGTGACCGGCACGGGGTGGCCGGTCAGCTCCTCGATCGCGGCCAGGACGTCGAGCACGCTGGTGCTGACACCGGCGCCGATGTTGAGCACGGTGCTCCCGATCCCGGCGGTCGCGGCAGCGACGGCGGCCTGGACGACGTCTCCGACGTACGTGAAGTCCCGGCGCTGGTCGCCGCTGCCGTACAGGTCCAGGACAGGACCTCCGAGCGCGGCCGCCAGTGCGCGGCCGATCAGCATGTCCGGCCGCTGGCGCGGTCCGTAGACGGTGAACAGCCGCAGCGCCACCGCGGTGACCGCCGACGAGGCCTTGCCCGCGTGGGCGAGGCACAGCTGCTCGCCGGCCAGTTTGCTCACCGCGTACGGCGACTCCGGAGTCGGCGTCCGCTTCTCGCCGGACGCGCCTTCGAGAATGGTGCCGTACACGCTGGACGACGAGGCGTAGACCAGTCGCGGAACGCGGACGTCCTCGCAGGCGGCCAGCACCCGCTCGGTCGCGAACACGTTGCAGGCGGTGTACTCGGCGAACCGCTCGCCCCAGGACCCGCGCACCCCCGGCAGACCGGCGAAGTGGAAGACGGCGTCGGCGTGGAGGAACAGCGCCGCGAGCGGGCAGGTCGCCAGGTCGGCAACGACGAAGGTGAAGTCCGGGCGGCCCAGGGCGGCCCCGAGGTTGGCCGCCGCCACCGGATCGGTCGCGGGATCGCGGCGGTCCACGCCGACGACGGTGACCCCGGCCGCGAGGAGCGCGTCGACCAGGTGCGAGCCGATGAAGCCGGCGGCTCCGGTCACGACGACCCTCTTCAGCCGGTGACGCTCCTCGCCATGGCGATCGTTCATGAAGTCTCCCGAGTGCAGGGCGGTTTGGCGCTTGGCGCCGCAGGAACGCACGTCCAGGTCCGTTGTTCCGCGGGACCTCCGGACGGCGTCCTCCAGTCAACGACCCTCGGAGCGCCGAGGGTCAGGAAGAACTCGGCGGGCCGTACTCGCGGGCGACCGGAAAACTTGACCTTCCCATTACTCGAAAACCTGCGCCCGGGTAGTCGCGGCGCTACTTTGTGCACGTGGCGGACAACCTCGCACTTCGCCGATTCATGGACGATCTCGGCCTGACTCAGGTCGAGTTGGCCCATCGCATCAACCTGGAGATCGGCCGACTGACAGGAAAGCCGGGCACCGTATCAGAGCGCACGGTCCACAACTGGCTTACAGCTAAGACAAGTTGGCCACCAGCCAAACACCGGGAAGCACTCCGGGCAGTATTCGGGTGTACTGGTCCAGACCTCGGGTTCATCCAACCCGGGGGAGGCCATCGTGTGCACCCGGAGGATGATGTGAAGCGACGCTCTTTCATGACCGCCGTGACCGGAACCGCCCTCGCGGTCAGCTCCCCTGCCGCGGCAACGCCTCGCAGAGTCGGCCACAGCGACGTGGAGCGGCTCAACACCCGGTTCGCCGAGGTGATCGCCAGCGACCACCGGCACGGGGGAAGGCTCAGCATCGAAACGCACGCCGCCGCGCTCGCCGACGAGGCCCTCGATCTCCAGCAGCACGGGGCCGCCAGCCAACGCGTCCGCGCCGCGCTCTTCGGTTGCGCCGCGTCCTTCATGTCCTCCGCCCTGTGGGCCGCCATCGACGGCCGACGCTTCGACACCGCACTGCGCCACCACGAACGAGCCGCGAGCCTGGCCGCGATGTCCGGGGACGCTGCCATCCAGTTCCGCATCTGGTCCCACGCCGGCAGCCTCTACCGGCACCTGCGCAAGCCGAACGAAGCCCTCGCGGCCAACAACGTCGCCCGCAACCTCCCGATCGCCCGCCGCGATCCGCTGTTCGCCTCCCTCGGCCACGCCCGACACGCCGCGATCCACGGCCTGACCGGGGACGTGAACGCCGTCCGCCGATCCGTCGGCCGCGCCCAGGACGCGCTCGACCGGGCGGGCACCGGCGACGTCCGCCCGGTCTGGCTGGCCGCGCACTACGACCAGGCAGAGCTGGACTCCCTCGCACTCGCCGCCCACCTGGCGCTCGGCCGGTACGAGGACGCCGAGTCCCACGCTCACCGGAGCCTCGGCCTGCTGCGTCCCCACATGCAGCGAAGCCGCGCCATCACCAACGCCCGACTCGCCCGTGCCCAGCTCGGCCAGGGCGACCTCGAACCCGCCGTCACCACCGCCATGGCCATCCCCGCGGGGTTGGCCGCGCACCCGCGGGTCGCCGGCATGCTCGACCGCTTCGGCTCCGCCCTGCTGGACGTGGCGCCGAACAGCCCCCATGCGCAACTCTGGGACCAGTACACCCACGACAATCGAAGGACACCCGCGTGACGGAGCCGGACCTGCGCCACTTCACCGAGCTGACCCCCCTCGCACGCCGGACGCTGCTCGACCTGTACGCGGACGTCCGGGCGCCGCTGCTCCACCTCCCCAACTACGCCGTCGCCACGTTCGCCGAGCGCCTCGACCGCCACGGCGACGAGCCCGGCTTCGAAGCCGTCATCGGCTACGACGAGGACGAGCCGATCGGCTACGCCTACGGCAACACCATCCGTTCCGGCGACCGCTGGTGGACCCGGATGTCCAAGCCGATGGCTCCCGACCTCACCGCCGACCCCGTCTTCGCCCTCAAGGAACTGGGCGTCCGCACGCCGTGGCGCGGCACGGGCGCCGCCCGCCGTATCCACGAGGGCCTCGCAGGCAACCGCCCCGAGGAGCGGATCACCCTGATGGTGAACCCCGCCGCCGGCGACGGCAAAGTGTTGGCGCTGTACGAGTCCTGGGGCTACTCGGCCATCAACGAGGTCCAGCCGAACCCGGACGCACCGCCGCTCGTGGCGATGATCCGGAGGTGCGCGATATGAACATCCAAACAGACCTAGGGAGCAGTGCCGGGCCCGCCCGGCCCGGGACAGCCTGCTGGCGCTCGTGCTGCTCGTGATCGTGGCGGGCCTGACCTGGTTCGGCCACGGCGGCAGGCTGCTGTTCGCCGCGATGACCGTGCTGTTCGTGCTGGCCGCCGTCGCGGTCGTCGTGCTCGGCTTCGCCGCGCCGCACGCGACCGGCGCCGCCGCCACCCGCACCGACCCGGGCCACGCGGCCGTCTTCGCCGTGGTCATGGCCTTCCCCGTCGCGATGGCGCTGGCCACCGGCGTCGAGGCCCCCTCCACCGCGATCGCCCAGCTCGGCCAGCTTGACGACATCCACCGCCGCCGCTTCGGCCGCGGCACCCTCGCCCTGCTGCTGGTCATCGTCGGCGGCCTCACCCTCGCCCTGACCGTCCTCGCCGTGAAGCTCCACGTCGGCCTGCCCGGGAGCGACTCCACCCAGATCGCCGACATCGCCCACGCCGCCGCCGGCCCCGGCTGGCTCTACGGCGCGTTCCAGCTCACCAGTTCCCTGCTCCTGCTCGCCGCCGCCAGCTCCTCCTTCCAGGCCGGCCCCGGACTCCTCAAAGGCCCTCGCCGGAACCGCCGACAACCCCGGCGTCCTGCCCCCCGTCCTCGGCCGCACCAACAAGCACCACACCCCGTACTGGTCCGTCGTGGTCTACCTGGCGGCCGCAGCCGTGATCATCCTCGCCGCGGCCGGCCAGGAACAGGAACTCGTGCTCTTCTACGCCGTCGCGGTCTTCGTCAGCTTCCTCGTCGGCCTGCTCGCCATGGCCCGCTTCGCCCGCACCGAGCGCAAGCCGTGGCTCGCCACCGTCAACGCCCTCGCGGCCGTGGCCGGCGCGTTCACCCTCGTCGTCAACCTCCTGCGCGGCTGGCCCGTGCTCTCCCTCCTCGCCACCCTGCTCCTCGGCGCAGGCCTGTACGTCCGCTGGGTGCGGGCCGGCAGCCCCAGCGGCATCGAGGACGTCGAGCGCCAGGCCGAAGCCGACTGACCACCTCTGCCTGCGGGACCGGTACGGAGCCTGGAGAGGGCTCGACCCGACGCACCGCCGAACTGGCGAAGTCCTGCAGCCTGTGGTAGCCCGAAAGTATGCGGCGGGCGGACGACTACGTCCTCTTGGGACTGCTTGCTGCCGGGTTGGTCGACACCGGTCGGCAACTGCAGCAGCTCGCCGACGCCGTCCCCGGTGAGGTTCCTGGCCGCAGTACTTTCTCCCCGCGCTGGCAGGAGGGCTTCACCCGGCTGTGGTGGCGGTTCAGCGAGGACGGGCGGCGGCCCGCCCTGCGGAACTACTACTCCGCTCTCGACCTGTGCCGGGTCCCGCTGGGTGACTGGCCGATCACTCTGGGAATCGCGGCATCCGATCAGGAGGCGGTGATGCTCGACGCCGACGGCGTCAGCGAGTTCACGTTGGAGGCGGCCCGGTTCCAGCGGGGAGACGTCGAGGCCCAGCTGGTGGAGCAGCATCTGTTCTCGGAGCTGCGGCTGGTCGCCCGTGCCAACGCGCGAAGCGAGCAGGAAGTACAGGAGGGGTACGTCCGGCTGAGGCGGATGCTGATCGAGCAGCCCGTGCTGAGCGATCTCGATGTGATCCGGCTGGAGCAGGAGTTCCCCGCTCGTCCGGCAGCGGGTGAACCGTATGTGATGGCCCTGCTCCGTGCCGGGTACGAGCAGCGGCCGGGTGAGGGCGGCGTGGACCTGGTCCGATGTGCCAACTGCCGGATTCCGCTGCCCCACGCCCGACCGCGTACAGCATGTGGCACCCCCGGCTGCGTCACCAAGGCGGAGACGTTCCACCTGGAGACCCTGGGCTTCTACTGGGTCCTCCACCGGGCCGCGCGCAGGTTCGTCCACGGTGCGGGCGTGTTCGAACTCCGGGTTTTCAAGGAGATCGAGAAGCTCGGGCTGGAGCCCGAGCTGTGGGCCCGACTGGACGCCCTGGACGTGTCGTTCTCCGTCGACCGCGCGAGAACGACCTACTGGGGAACGGACGAGAAGGACTGGGAGAGCCCGGGGCTCCTGGCCCGCTGCTTCTCCTGGCCACCGGCCCCGGTGTGCACGCGCCGGTTCCTGGTCGTGCCGACACACCGCGCGCAAGCGGCGTACCTGCAGGACCTCAGGACGGAGCTGGAAGGTCGGGTGCCGGCCGATCTGCCGGTCGAGGTGGTCAGCGAGCGGAAGCTGCTCGCCGAGGCGAGGAAGGCCGTCCGGGCGCGAGGCGGTCAGCGATGAGGGACGTCACGTCCTGGTACGCGAGCCTCGCGAACGAGATGGGGCTCGAACAGCACAGTGTCGATCCTCTGCAGATTCGCGAGTTCTTCGCCGTCGAGGCGGCGCTTACCTTCTTGGCCGACCACTTCCCGGACGAGCCCGTGGAGAACCTCTGGACACTGCTTTCGGGGTTCGCACTCTGCCACCCGTCGGACCGCGTGATGCAGGCGCGAGTCCGGCGGCTGAGCCTTCTGCTCGGCCGATACCGAACCGGCAGCCGATGGAGCCGCAGCCTGCAGGAGTACGACAAGGTCCCCGAGCGACTCCGGGTCTTCCTCCCGCTGACCGGCCCGCTCGGCGACCCCTACGACGAGAAGCACCCAGGCAGTCGGCGCTACCGGATGCGCGAACCGACCATCGGCACCAGCCGCATCCCCCGCTACCGCAGCGTCCTCGACGAGCCCGTCCCCTACGCGCCACCACGCCTCAAGCGCAACGCCGAATTCGGCGAGACCTACTGGTTCATGAACACCGATTCCGGCGACGCCGAGGAGGTCTTCATCCCGGAGGTCGAAGTCCCCGAGCCGCTAAACCACCTGCCCTTGGTCGCCGAACGCACCCGCAAGGCGGTGGAACTGCCCCCCGAGGCCCTCACCGCGGCTGCCGCGCGGATGGACCGGGCGCTCGATCCTCTGCCTCAGATCGAGGAGAAGAACTTCACCGGACGGCTCCGTAAGATCACCTATTTCGCGTGGGACCAGTCGAGGGAGAAGTTCACCAAGCGCCGAACCGACTGCCGAATCGAAGGGCTCCAGCACGGCATCGGTCTTCCGAACAGCGGCAAGACCTCCTACGCCTTGATCGCCACCGTCGCAGCCGTCGACAACGGCTACCGCGTCGCACTGGTGCTCCCCTCGGTCGGCCACTGCCTCAAGGCGGTCACAATGTTCGACGCCCTCGGCATCTCCGCCGTACCGCTCATCGGCGTCGGCCTCCGCCAGAGCCACGCGAACGGCTACTGGCAGGGTGTCTTCGCCGAGTCGGCCCCCTACTTCCCCTCCCGGCAGGACCCAGCCGTCGACTACGTGACGGTCAACTGTCTCCTGGAACCCCACCGTTGGGCCCCAGGTGGACGACATTCACCACTTCGGGCCCGGGACTTCCCGTGCCGGGAGAAGCTCTTCGACGTCGAGGGCGACGCGTACAACTGTCCGCTCATCCCGGTCTGTCCGTTCCACCGCGCCACCCAGCGGGTCGCCGACGCGCAGGTCTGGCTGACCACTCCCGCCGGTCTCATCTCCAGCTGGGCACAGCCGGTGGACGGCCGGCTGCGCTGGCTGGAGCTATTCCAGCACCTGGTCGACCTCCTGATCGTCGACGAGGCCGACAAGGTCCAGCAACAACTCGACGAGACCTTCCTGCAGAGCCAGGTCCTGATCCGCGAGGACGACAGCTGGTGGGACACGGAAGTCATCAACGCGCAGACGGGCTTGGGCCACAGCGCCCGGCTGTCCTTCAAGGACGAGCGGGTGACGGAGTACTTCCAGGCCAAGAACGTGGCGGACGGAGCCGCCAACGCCCTCTACCGTGTCCTGCTGGAGCCGGAAGCCGGCAGCGCACAGCTGCGCAAGCACCTCGACGGCACCTACTTCTCCGGCCACTCCCTCTTCATCGAGCTCGCGAGATCCCTCCAGGGGCTGAGCCCGAACAGCCACGGCGACCCGGACCGCGAGGAACGAGCCCAGGCGTATTACCGAAAGAATTTCGAGCAGTTCGTCTTCCACACCTTCGCCCCCACCGCAGAGGGTCCGCTCGGTGCCGCCGTACCCTGGTTGGCCACTCCCCTGATGGCGTCGAAGCGGCTCTCCAAGGCGCTCGACGAATGGCTCCTCCTCCAGGCACACCCCAGTGCCAGGCGCACCGTCGCGAAGCGGCTCGACTACCTCCGGCAGCTGCTGCGCGCCGCCTACCAGACGTCAATGCTGGGATCGGCCTACCTGCACATGGCCACCGTCCGACCCGCCGTCCAGCAACGTCTCGAACTGCCCGGCGACGAGAAGTTCTGGAGTTCGCGTCCGCCCGCCGACTACGACGCGCTGGTGCCCGAAGCCCCGCAGGGGAACATGCTGGCCTTCCAGTGGATCAACAACCGCCGTGACACCGGGAACCTTCGGGTCTTCTGGGTCCGCGGCATCGGCCGGTGGCTGCTGCACCACCTGCACGACCTCCTCTCCCCGGAGGGCATCGACGGCCCCAACACACTGCTGCTGTCCGCCACTTCCTGGGCCGGTCACTCCTCGGCCTACCACGTCGGCGTCCCGGTGTCGTTCATCCTCCGCGAACCGCCGCAGGACCGGGCCGCCATCGCCCGAAGCCAGTTCCACTTCCGGCCGGCGCTGGTCAACAGCGCGTTGGTGTCACCGGCTGGGAAGCTCGGCGACGAACGGCAGGACGCGGTGCGCCGGATCGCCGCGTACGTCGCCGGCACCGGTGGGCCCAGCCTGCTCGCATCCGTCCTCGCCGATCTCCCCGAGAACAGGCGAAAGGCGCTCCTCGTCGGCCAGAGCAAGACGGACGCCCGGACGGTGGCCACCTACATCGTCCGGCACACCCCGTTCAGCGCGTTGCACGTCGTGTCCGACGACTCGCCTCCGGGCCGCTGGGGAATCCAGCGGCGCAACGTGCCCCAGTTCGGGCTCGGCGACGACGACGTCCTCGCCGCGGCGTTGCTCTCCATCGAACGCGCGCTGAACATCCTGAACGCAGAGGGTACCGCGGCCCTCGGCGTCGTCTTCTTCCTCGTCCGCCCGCACCCGCCTCCGACCGAACTCGACTTCCCGATGGGCAACGCGAACCGGCGCGCCATGCGGCTTCTGGAGAACCCGGTGATCGACCCGGCCTCGCTCGCCGACGTGGCGCGGGAGATCCGGAAGACCGGTCGCGCCGAGTGGCACATGCTGCTCGGTCGGCCCGTCGTCTTCCGGCACCTGCGCGGCCCGAGCCACCAGGCTTTCGTCTGGGACACCATCCCCCAGGTCTGGCAGACCATCTGCCGGTGCATCCGCGGCGGTCAACCCGCCGAGGTCTACTTCTGCGACCCGGCGTTCGCCCCCCGCCGCGCGGCGGGCGAAGCCGTGCCCGACACCGTCCACACCAGCATCCTGATCGCCATGCAGCGCGCCCTGCGGCGCCAGATTCACCCTGGTTCGTCTGCGGACTCCCGTGACCAACAGGCCGCCGAGGTGTTGTACGGGCTGATGCTGCAGTGCCTGGAGAACATGGATTGGGGAACCCGGTGACCATCGCCCCCTTCGGGGAGATCCAGCCCCTCGCCTTCACGGTCGAGCCAGACGCGTTCCCCGACCGAATGCTGTCGACCCTGGCCTTCCCCTCCGCCTGGATGCGCCTGTTGCAGGAGCAGTGGCAGCCCCGCTACCAGGACCACCGGATGCCGACCCGAGCACTGGCCGACCTCACGGCAGCGCTCGACCAGGCGATCGTCGATGTGTCGACCTACAGGCTGGACCACCCCGACCGGTACTGGATCGCCGCCGAACGCCCGGTGCCCTCCGAACTGCTGCACCACCTCGTCGCCGCCTGGGCCACTGTCAACATCACACGGGACCGCCCACACGTCGACTGGTACGAGCTGCTCGATCCCTCGGCAACGGACGGCCAGTGGATGGAACGCCCGGTCCCCATCGGGCGGTGGGACGTCCGCCCCAACGGCACGGCCGCGCCCGTGGCCGGGATGTTCCAGATCCTGCCGAGCCTACTCGCCGCCGAGCTGACCCGTTCCGGTCTCGACCTCCTCGACGGCACCCAGCCCCAGCACCCCCTTGTCCTCGGCCCGACCAGCCGCGGCCCCCGGGAGGCCGTCGAGTGGCCGCCGCGACCGATGCCCGATCGGGACGGCCCCGCCCCGTGGTCGCTCGGCACCCGCTTGGCCGCGCAAGTCGCCTGGCAGGAACCGGTTCCACGCATCCACCTCGACCTCGTGCTGCACCGCTGGCTCCACCTCCCACTCGGCTGGTCGCCCAACAAGAGGCTGCACGTCTGGCTGCTCGCACCGGACGGTCTGGTCCGCCCGAGCGAAGAGCCGACGTTCCTACGCGCCGCCGCGACGTGGCGCCACGGCGGATGGAAGTGGACTGGGGACCTCGAAGAGCTCGCGGGGCGGCTCGGTCAGCTCCCGTACCCGCCGCTGGCCGGCATCCTGGGGGAGCCCGCGAAGTACCTCGCCGGTGGCCGACGGATGGCGGCCGTACAGTACCAGTCAGGAATGACGCTCCGTCGAAGCGGCCGAGACGGCTCCAGCGGGCCGAAGACCATCCATCACCCGGTGAAGCCCGGCTTCCTGCCGATCGACCACCGTCAGGTGCTCGAAGCCGTCAGCAAGGTCCTGGAACCCCTCGGGCTCAAGCCCGTCGACGCCCCGCGACGACGCTCGACGACCGCCCGCGCCACCAGCCCTCGCCGAGAGCCGCAGAACCGCTCGTACGCCTTGGAGTTCTGGGAGCAGTCCCCGGCTTGGCGCAACCTCCTCCTCAAGGCGGTGACCGACTCTGAGCATGGGCTCGGCCTGACCGCGTCGACACCCACCGCCGGCGACTCAGCAGCAGGACCGCTTCGGTTCAGCGGGGACTTCGATCTGACCGTCGAACTCGCAGAAGTCGGCGCGCTCGCCGCAGGCCTGCCCCTCAAGCCCTGGGAGGAAGCCAAGGACCGAGGCCTGCCCGAGGCGCGGCACCGGCGGATCAACGAGATCACCAGGGCCCTGCGCAAGCGCCCTCACCGCCAAGGCGACCAGCCGGTCGGCGCGATCGTCGAGATCGACGGCCCGCGAGCGTTCAACGGCAAGAACATGGGCGACCCCAAGGAGACGATCAGGGCAGGGTTCGCGGAGAACCACCACATCACCCAGTTCATGCTGCCAGTCCCCGGCCAGGACGCCGCCGAACCCCCGGAGGCAGACTTCGTGACCCCCGACGACATCGTCGAGGTCGTCCTCAGCGAGGACATCGAGGACTCCGAGAAGGAGGTCGCGGACGAGCGCGACCCGGGCACCAAGGACCTGATGAGAGCCGCGAACTCCCTCCGAGACGCACTCCGCCAGCTCGGCCGACTCCCCGCGCTCCACCCCGCGCCGGGCGGAATGGAGGTCGAGGTCTGGGGCATCTGGCTGGAGATGGTGAAGGGCTCCGTTGTGCCCACCGTCATCCGGGTCCAGCCGAACGGCGAGACGACGGCGCAGCTACCCGGACAACCGGAGCTCTCCTATACCGAACTCCATCTCGCCCTGGCCCGCGAGCACGGCCGAATCGACCTCGACCGCACCAGCGACAGCGCCTACATCAGCTTCCTCCGCCGCGTACTCGTCCCCGATCGGCCGACCGGGCCGCGCCTGCTCCTCGTCGGCGGACGCAACATTCGCAGCCGCGGCTGGCCCTGGCTCCAGACCCAGCACATGCGCGAGGACGTGCTCGTCCTGCCGGGCGCCGACCCGGACGAGAGCGCGCTTCTGGACCCGTACGAGGCCAGGGCCACCGACCTGCTCGACCGGCTCGGCATCCGGCTCCCCGAGGACTGCCCCGGGCTGCGCATCGTCCGCATCATCGAACGCGACGCCGCCCGGGAAGTGCCACACGTCTACAGCCGGGACGAGATGCGACAGCAGGGCATGTCCCAGGGGCTGTTCCGCGTGCACGACCGCCTCTACTACGGCCTCGCCCCCAAACCCGTCCAGGGGAAGGGCCCGATCGCCGTCACCAAGTTCGACCACGCCACACCTCGCGCCGCCCGCCGCCGGGGCTGGAACACCAACGCCCTGGAGATCATCCCGGCCTTTCTCCAACCCGATGACGACCCCGCCGAATGGGCCATGTACGTTCAGTCCCTGCGCACGGCCCATCTCCACACGAACGTGGCCACCCGGCTCCCCCACCCTCTCCATGCCGCCGACCTCGCGGCCCGCTACATCCAGCGGTAGGCGCGCGTACGGTCGGCGCACGGTCGCGCCGCCCTGAGCGGCGATCTTGACGAGGTTGTCCAGGTTGAGGGTGCCAGCCATCCCTGCCACGTCCACCAGGACGGCATCGCCGGGGCTCAAGACGAGGCCAGCCCGGCTCTTCGGCACCTTCTGTCCGCTGTTCAGCGGAGGCGGCGAACGGGACGACGCGCTGGCCCGCCTGGTTGGCAGACCGGCGCCATCGCCTTGATCACGTAGGTGACGCTACGATACCGAGCCTCCCAGGTGGTGGACACATCCCAGTGCCGCGCACTAAGCGCTCCCCCTCCCCGGCTCCCCCATCCAGTGACAGCCATTTGCCGGCACAGGTCCAAGCACTCGTTGAGCCTCGGGAAGTCATCTGGCGACGAGACGCAGCACTGGAGATATTGGTCAAGACCAGTCGGCTGACTCAACGTCAGGCAAGTCAGCAAAAGGTCAGCATCGATCCGACTAAACCCTGCCGCACGTGGTCGAACATGAGAATCGGCGAGCCCTCATCTCGAACCTCCAGAGCGGCCCGCATGACGCCGGGGCGCCACCGCGCCACGGCCAGAGGCGCGCCCGGAGTGCACCGGCCAGGAAATACCGAACGCAATCCCGCACTCCACGTTTCCGCAGGTCAGCGCACCCTCCCGCGCGACTTCAACGGGATCGACGGCAGTTCCGGAGCGGGGAGGCGGGCGCCGTCGTAGCCGTGCACTTCACCGAAGCGAATTCCCTTCTCCCAGTCGTTTCGTGCCTGTACGATCTCGTCACCGGATCGGCCGATGAAGTTCCACCACATAACGAACAACCACAGCTGGCCGGCGTTCCAGCCCCCGCACACAGATGGCCGGCGGCTCAACGGTGTTCGGGGTTCTCGAAGTCGAAGCGGCAGCCGGCGTCCCACTCGGAGCGCTGGTTGCCGTGGGCCGGGATGCCGCCGGCGTCCTTGAGCAGGCGGGCGAGGTGGAGCTGGTTCCAGGTCATGAAGGTGGTGTTGCGGTTGGTGAAGTCGTTCTGCGGGCCGCCGGAGCCCGGGTCCAGGTAGGAGGGGCCGGGGCCGGCTTCGCCGACCCAGCCGGCGTCGGCCTGGGGCGGGATGGTGTAGCCCAGGTGCTGGAGGCTGTAGAGGACGTTCATCGCGCAGTGCTTCGCGCCGTCCTCGTTGCCGGTGATCAGGCAGCCGCCGACCCGGCCGTAGTAGGCGTACTGGCCCTCGGAGTTGAGGATCGAGGAGCAGGCGTAGAGCCGCTCGATGACCTTCTTCATGACCGACGAGTTGTCTCCCAGCCACACAGGTCCAGCTAGCGTAAGGATGTCGGCGGCCATCACCTGGGAGTAGATCACCGGCCACTCGTCGGTCTCCCAGCCGTGTTCGGTCATGTCCGGCCAGACGCCCGTGGCGATGTCGAGGTCCACCGCGCGCAGGACGTCGACCGCGACGCCCTGGCGTTCCAGGATGCCGGTGCTGACGTCGATCAGCCCCTGGGTGTGGCTGCGCTCCGGGGAACGCTTCAGCGTGCAGTTGACCACCAGGGCGCGCAGGTCGGTGTACGACGTCGTCGGATCCGGCACGGATTCCTCCTCCAGGAACTGTGGGAGGACGGTCGGATCGTGGACTCCCCGCACAGCTCACCAGCCCCGCGCGGTGGCCGCTCGCGGAACTGGGCCGCTTGCCTGACGGTGCGCCGTCCGGTCTACCAACCACGTCTCTCTGTTCGGGTTCGGCCCCGGGGCACACGTACCGAACCCGGGTGCCCGCCGTTCCTTCGAACTCCCTTGTGGACAGAACCAGGCGGACGCGCCCGGGCAGACCGGACGCCGGCAGCGCTCGTTCGAGTTTGTCCGCAAAGTCCCACGACGACGTACGGAGCACGAAACATCCGGCTTCAGGTGCATCGGCAAGGCGGAAGACTACGGTGATGTCGGGCTTCGGACCGAGCCCTGATCGCGCCGCCGTCCTTCGCGCTGCCATTGCCGGCGGACACCCGCAGGGGGTACCTGCCGCAGGAGTCGGGGCCAACCGGAGTCCGGCTTCGCAGAGGTGCTCCACCGAACGGTTGCCACGTCGGGACATCCGGACCGTGATCGCCTGCCTGGAGGCGATCACGACAGGCAGCGCGGTCAACCCGGTGTCGACGCAGTCGTCGCGCTCGCACCCTGTGGCGTCACGGCTCGGGGTCTCCCCGAACAGGGAGACCAGGCGCGAGGCCGCCTCGCTGTCCGAAGCCCTGAGGTGCCAAGTCTCCGCAGGGGCCGTCAAAGCGCTGCCCGGGCAGGTCAGGCGGAGTGCACCACCGACCTCGGCCCCGGTGTCCGGTGACGGGCCCACGGTGCGACGCGAAGGCGACGAAGGTGGAAGGCATCCGAACATCTGCGGCTCCGAGGGTCATGGGCGGAGCCCCGATGGTCCACACGGATCCGGGTTTGGTCCGGCCGACGAATCGGAGTAGCTGATGTGTCTTCCCCGCCGCACACTGAGGGAGCGGGCCGTAGATCGACGGCCCGCTCCCTCGCTCCCTGGGCTCAGGCAGCCTGCTCCAGCTCCCCGGTGGTCAGCTCGGACACCCACGGGTCGGGCGAGTCCAACCAGTGGATCTCGACCCGGGCGTCTCCGTCGAAGACGTTGTATCCGCGCCGCCCCTTGGTGACAACCACGCGCCGCAGCGACAGCCGGAGGAGGTCGCGTCGAAGCGGCAGGCTGGCCTCCTCCCAGGCCTCGCGGATCGTCTCGTCCTCCAAGAGGAACGACACGTCGAGCTTCTTCGGAGTCGCGTCCGCCAGCTCCTTCTTCGCCTTCGCCAACGTTGCCCGGGCCTCGTTCTGCAGGCGGGGCAAGTGCGTGTCGAAGGGCGGGTCGAAGAAGCCGTCGGCCTGCTGCTTGGCGAGCCGCTGGACACCGGCCTCCGCTGCCTTCAGAGCAGCAACCGCCTTCTCCATCCGCTCGGAGTCCGCCGGCTTCTGCTGCAGTCCGGCCCATCGCTCCGCGGCGATCTGGAGGATGGGGGCATCGGGCCGTGCCGTGTTCATCTTCGTGAACCAGGCCTCGGTGACGTACTCCTCCAGAATCGAGCGGGTGACCGAGACGGGGGCAGCGCACGGGACGCCCTGGATCGCACGCCAGCAACGGTAGTTCTTCGAGTCGGGAGAGGCTCCACCGCGGCACCCCTGGCAGTTCACACTGTCGGTGAGGAGCTGCGTCACCGTACCGATCTGAGCGGCTTGCTCGGGCGTGACGAAGGCATGCCCGGCGGCGACCTGACGGGCACGTGCCAGGAGGTCCGCCGGGATCGGCTCGACGCCCTCGGCGAAGACGCCGACCAGGTTGCCCTCTGGGTCCCGGTAGTACTGGAAGCGTCCCTTCGGGTTGTCGCGCCGCGGCGCGACCTGCCAGCCCTCGTAGACGGGGTTGTGGAGGATCCGGGATATCGCATTGGCCTGCCAGGTCCCGCCTCCCGGTCCCGGGATGGGAGCGGGGCCGGAGTTGAGGGCCTTCGCGACCACACGCTCGGCGAATCCCAGCGCCACGGTCCTGACGATGTGCAGCACGACGCGCCACTCGTCGGGTATGTGGTGGAGCTTCCTCGACCCGTCGGCGCGAAGGCCATAGGGCGCGGCCTGGGTCCACTGGCCCCGCGCGCGCTTCGCCGCCTTCGTGGTCTTGAGGTTGTACGAGAGCCGCATCGAGTACTCGCGCGCCTGCTCCGCACGGTCGATGATCCAACGGCGGTCGCGCTCGATCGAGCTGTCCAGGCCGTCGTAGTCGAAGATGACCCGGGCCTTACCCAGGATCGGGCCGATGTCGTCAATCCCCTTGCGGGTGAAACGGTCGAGGTAGGCGCACCAGAGGGCCGGGACCTCGCCGGCCAGCACCGCGGCGAGCGCCTTGTCGAACTCGGGACGCTCGATGTCGCTCCAGGCGGACAGGTTGTCCACCCAGACGTGGCGGACGCGGTAACCCTCGCGGGCAGCCCAGGCCCGGCCGCTGTCCTCCTGGGCCTGGATTGAGGTCAGGTCTCGGGGGTCCTCATCGCGGACCACGCGCGATTTGCGCAGGTAGAGGTCGACGTACGGGAGGTCGGACATCACTCGGCTTCCGTTCAGGGCGGGCCATGATGGCACGCGATCGCGGTTGACAGAGTGTTCCGCCGACCCACACAGGGCCGGCCGGGGTGAGGATGTCGGCGGCCATCACCTGGGAGTAGATCACCGGCCACTCGTCGGTCTCCCAGCCGTGCTCGGTCATGTCCGGCCAGACGCCCGTGGCGATGTCGAGGTCCACCGCGCGCAGGACGTCGACCGCGACGCCCTGGCGTTGCAGGATGCCGGTGCTGATGTCGATCAGGCCCTGGGTGTGGCTGCGTTCGGGGGAGCGCTTGAGGGTGCAGTTGATCACCAGGGCGCGCAGGTCGGCGTACGACGGCGTCGGGTCCGGCACGGGTTCCTCCTCGATGGGCTCCGGGAGGAGGCCCTTCCGGACGGGCCCCGGCGATCTCCCGGTACAGCTCACCAGCCCGGCTTCGTGGGCGCTCGCGGGACTGGGCCGGTTGCCCGGCGACGGGACCGCGTGGTCGTCCGTTCGGGCTAACGCGTCGGCGGCGGCCGACCCGGGGTCCGGCGTCACCCACTGTGTCGGGGACATGACCGGGACCATCACCTCATGCGTCTGGGACCGCACCGGGGAGACGGTGGAGACGTCCCTGCGGGAGGGCCGGAACCGGGCCCGCTCGTTCGCACTGCTCGCCCGCAGGAGGCGGCGGGCGGCCCGGCGTCACACGATGAGTCCGGACCTGTCCGGCCGCCCGCCATGGGCCTTACCGACCTGGATCCCCACCATGAACGATCGAACGTCCCCGAAGTACACCGTCGGCGCCACCGTGCACCTCCGCGCACCGCACAAGAAGGTGGGCGAGACGATCGCCAACGGCTTCCTCAACTCCGCGGCCACCGTCCTGGTGCCCGACCCGCCCGAACTGCTCGGCGACCCCTGGCACCGGTTCGTCGTCCGGATCTCCCGGACCCCCGACCCCGGCGGAGGCGTCGAGACCATCCTGGTGTCCGGTCTCAACCTGGCCGCCCTCTCCGCGGACCACGTCAAGGCGGTCGCCGCCGTGCTGCCGCTGGCGAAGGCGTCACGGCACACCGAGGCCGTCCCGGACATCAATGCGGACGACCTCGCCGCGAGCGTGCGGCGGCACGACGGCGACCTGTGGGCCGCCTATGCCGACCTCGGCTACCCGGTCGAGCGTCCGATCGACCAGTTCCCTCCACCGCCGGCCGACTGGTGGCTCGACCGGGCCACATCGGATTTCCAGACCTTCAGCTGTTCCGTCTGCTGCCCAGGGAACTGCTGCAGCAGGTGCCACTGACCGCGTCGGACGACAGACAGACGTCGAGCAAGGAGACGTCGGACAAGGAGATGGGCACATGGTGAGGGCCGGGCGCGGCGCATGGGTGCGGTCCACACGACTGCAGGACGCCGCGCTGTCACTGGCGGTGGTGGTCCCCGAGGTGTTCTACTTCGGCCCGCCGCTCGATCCGGGGGTGACGTGGTCGGACCTCCTACTGCTGTTCGCCTTCGCCGTGCCGGAGGCCGTCGCGCTGGCCTTCCGGCGGCGGTGGCCGGTCGGGGTGTTCGCCGTCCTCTGGGTCTGTGCCGTCCTCGGCGCCGCGCTGGCCCTCACCACCCACTTCGTCTTCAACCCGTACTTCGGGTTGTTGCTCGGGCTCTACACGGTGGCCCGCGAGTGCCGCACGCCCGCCGCGCTGGCCGCGCTGGCCCTTGCGCTGGTGCCCGCGGGCCTCGACACCTGGCTCGTCGTCGTCCGCTACGGGACGGACGGCCATCTGACCTCCGCCATCGCCCTGGCCCTCGCCTTCTACCTTCCGCTCACGGCCTTCGCCTGGGGCGTCGGGCTGTGGAGCCGGGCCAGCGCCGCCGCCGCCGAGCACGACCGGCGTGAACTCGCCCGGGCCCGTGAGGCGGTGGCCTACGAACGCACCAGGATCGCCCGCGAGTTGCACGACATCGTCGCCAACGCCGTGGCGGTGATCGTGCTGCAGGCCGAGACCGCCCGGGCGACCACGGCCGACGACCGCGCGGGCACCGTCGACGCGCTCACCCACATCGAGGGCCTCGGCCGCGGCGCGATGGCCGAACTGCGCCGCATGCTCCGGCTGTTGCGCACCGCCGACGCCTCCACCGACGAATTCGGCCGGCACGGGCTGGCGGACCTCGCCCCGCTGCTGGAGGAGGTGCGGCGGGCCGGGATCGAGGTCGACCTGGAGGTGCGCGGGACGCCCGTGCACCTGGACGAGAGCGTCGACCTGACCGCCTACCGGCTGGTGCAGGAGGCCATCACCAACGTCACCAAGCACGCGGGCGCCGGCAGCCGCGCGACCGTCCGGATCACCTGGGCCGACGCCCTGCACGTCGAGGTCGTGGACGACGGCGCGGGCCGCCGCCCCGAGGACCGGCGCGAACTGTCCACCGGCCACGGCCTGATCGGGCTCGCCGAGCGGATCGCCCTGTTCGGCGGGGAGCTCACCGCCTCGCCGTACCGCTCGGGCTTCCGGGTCGCCGCCACCCTGCCGCTCCCCGACCCGCACGCGCCCACGGTCACGCCTCTGGGCTGAAGAGGACGGGGCGGCGGGCCGGCCGGTTCAGGCGGGTCAGCCGGTTCAGGCGCGGCGGATGATCAGCATGTCCTGGGTGTGGCCGATGGCGTAGCCGTCGCCGGGGACGGCGAAGTGGTCCTGGACGTAGGCGGTCAGGTCCGCGCGGGTGGGGCGGGGGTCGAGGGTGGCCAGCTCGGCGACGTTGACCATGAACTCGGCGACGTCCACCGCCTCGGCGAGGTCGGGCGAGCGGTAGTGGAGGTCGAGGGTTTCGAGGGCGTAGTCGTGCTCGGGGTGCCGCTCCCGCAGGCGGTCGGCGAGGCGGCCGAGGTCGTAGCGGACGCCGGTGAAGTGCGCGGCCATCCGCATGCAGGGGCTCTCCGGGTTCTGGAGCACGACCAGCAGGGTGCCGCCGGGGGCCGTCCAGTCCAGGGCGCGGGTGGCGGTGCCGAGCCAGTCCGCCTCGGGCACGTAGTAGAGCACGTGGGAGAGGTGGACGAGGTCGCCCCGCTCGGGCGGGTCGGCCCGGTCGAGCGGCTCCGGGAGGACCAGGGCCTCGGGGCAGGCGGTGCGGAGCTTCTCGCGCATCGCGGCGCTGGGCTCCACCGCGATCGTGCGGTCGAAGAGGCGGCTCAGGTAGGCGGTGGTGCGGCCGTCACCCGCGCCGAGGTCCAGCAGGACGCGGCGGTGCGGCAGGGCGGCCACGATCTCGCTCAGCCGGGCGTGGGTGATCGGCTTCTCGTCCGTCCCGGCCAGGAACAGTTCGAACGCCCGGCGGTAGTCGGCGCTCGTCACGTCCAGCACCCGGACCGGGTCCGCGTCCTTCGTCCTGGTCTCCACTGCGGGCCCTCCCTGTTGACGGCGTGTCGGGTCGCGCCATTGCACCGTACGGGCGCGGCGCAGGGGTGCAGGGACGTTCCTGCCCGCGTGTCGTCCACGTCCGACCAGCGACCGGAGGAACCGGACCACCCACCGGAGGCCCGCCGATTAATCGGTGGCCCGGGCTCCGCGGCCGCTCCTACAGTGTCCGCCGGATCAAGAACGCCCAGGGAGCCGGACATGCGTGTGCACTACCCCCGGACGCCGCATCTGCCCTGGTCACCGGGCGCCGCGGCGGACGACGTACGGACCGGGGACCTGTCCGCGCTGACCGGCGCCGAGGTCGTCGTCACCGAGAAGCTCGACGGCGAGAACACCACGCTCTACCGCGACGGCCTGCACGCCCGCTCGCTGGACTCCGCCCACCACCCCTCCCGCGCCTGGGTGAAGGGCCTCCAGGGCCGGATCGCCCCGCGCATCCCGGACGGCTGGCGGATCTGCGGCGAGAACCTGTTCGCCCGGCACTCGATCCCGTACACCGACCTGGAGAGCTGGTTCTACGGCTTCTCGGTCTGGACCGGCGGGCCCGGCGGTGAGGACCACTGCCTGGACTGGGACGACACCGTCCGCTTCCTGCGCCGCCTCGGCGTCCCCGCGCCCCGGGTGCTGTGGCGCGGCCGCTACGACGAACGGGCCCTGCGCGCCCTGCGGTTGGACCTCGACCGGCAGGAGGGGTACGTGGTGCGGACCGTCCGGGGCTTCCCCCGGGCCGAGTTCGGCGCGCGGGTCGCCAAGTGGGTCCGCCCGCGGCACGTGCGCACCGGCACCCACTGGATGCATGCCGCGGTGGTGGAGAACGGGCTCGGCCCGGGCTCCGCGCTCTGGGCCGTACGCTCCGGCGCGCTGCCCGAACTCCCCGCCCTGGCAGCCGCCTTGGACCTGCCCGAACTCACCTCCCCGCCACCGGAGTCGGCCGCGGAACTGGCCGAGGTGTCGGCCCGGCTGGACGAGCTGGGCCGGGGCGGGGACGCCCGGCTGGCCGGCGTGCTCGCCACCGCGCTGCGCACCGCCCGCCGCCAGTCGCTGGGCCCGCGGCTGGCCGGGCCGCTCGGGCTGCCGCTGGCCCGGCGGGTCGCCGACCTGGTCGGGCTGCACCCCGCCCTGCACCGGCCGTACCCGGACGAGGAGCGCCGCGCCGGGCTGGTTGTGCCGGCCAACGCCTCCGGCCCGGAGGGCACGGTGATCACCTACGGCAAGGCCGACGCCCCGCACACCATGGCG
>NZ_JBEXJK010000050.1:0-31147 GCF_040609095.1 Kitasatospora sp. NPDC004799 | reverse complement strand
GGCGAGCCGCGGGCCGTCCTGCTCGTCCTCGTCGCGCATCGGCGGGACGGCCGCGACGGTGGGCGCCGGGGCCGGCCCGGCGCCGGCCCGCAGCGGCAGCGGGGTGAGCACCGACAGCGGCTGCTCCTCGTCCACCACCGTCACCAGCGCGGCCGGGATGCGCAGGATGGTCCGCATGCCGCCGTACGGCGAGGGCTCGATGTGGCAGGAGAAGCCGTACTGGCGGGCCAGCTTGCCGATCACCGCGAAGCCGGTCTTGGGCGGGTTGCCGAGCTCGGTGAGCAGCATGTCCGGCGGGCCGGCCAGCAGTCGGCGGGCGCGGCGCAGCTGGTCCTCGTCCATGCCGATGCCGCTGTCGTCGATGATCACCAGCGCCCCGCGGCCGCCCTGCTGGACGGTGACCGGGACGTCGGTCTCCGGGTGGGAGTAGGCGGTGGCGTTGGCCAGCAGCTCGGCGATGGTGACGGCGATCGGCTCGGCGGCCCGGGCGACCACGGCGAGGCGCTGCTCGCGCAGGTGGTTGGCCACCTTGATCCGGGCGTAGCCGGGCACCCGGGAGAGCGCGCCGACGACCACCTCGGCGAGCGGCGAGTCGGTGCGGGCCAGGCCCGGCCAGGCCTCGCAGAGCACCGCGACGGTCTGGATCCGGCGCAGCGCGACCTCGTTGCGGAAGTCGACCTCCAGCAGCCGGGGGTCGTCGTTCTCGTGCTGGAGCTGCTGGACCAGGCTCTGGATCTGGTACAGCAGGGTCTGGATCCGGGAGGTGGCGCCGCGCATGGCGGCGCGGGCGGCGGCGTCCACCCGCTCGCGCTCGTCGGCGAGGGCGGCCTGGGCGGCGTCCAGGACGGCCTGCAGCGCCCGGACGGCCTCGGGGCCGACGGCCCGCGCGTCCAGCGGCCCGACCAGCGGGGCGTTGGTGTGGGTGAGCCGTACGGCGGTGGCGGCGACCCGCTCCTGGGCGAGGTGGCCGATCTCGGCGAGCAGTGCGGCGCCCCGCGCCTCGGCCTCGGCGAGCGCGCGGTCGGCCCGCTCGGCCCGGGCGGTCGCGGCGGCGCCCTGCTGCTCGGCCTCCCGGGCGGTCTCCTCGGCCCGCCGGGCCTCCTCGGCGGAACGCCGGGCGGCCTCCTGCGCCTCGCGGACGCCGTCCTCGGCGGCCCGGGTGCGCTCCTCCGCCCGCCGGGCCTCCTCGGCGGAGCGCCGGGCGGCCTCCTGCGCCTCGCGCTGCTGCTGCTCGGCGCGGGCGAGCCTGCCCTCGGCGGCCCGGGCGCGCTCCTCGCCCCGGTCCCGCGCGCTCTCGGCGGCGGTCGCCCGGGCCACGGCCCCGGCCCGGCCGCGGGCGAACACGGCCGCGGCCACGGCGGCGACCAGCGCCAGGACGATCAGCGCGATCTGCGTCATCGAAGTCCTCGGGGTGCTTGCGGGGCGAGCCGGGTGGTGCGGACCCGTCGTGCGGGCCGGGCCGGTCGGGGAGCGCGGACGGGCGGGCGGGGAGTGCGGGCGGGGCCGGTTCCGGACGACGCGGGGTCGGTTCCGGACGACGCGGGGCCGGTTCCGGACGACGCGGGGTCAGTTCCGGACGGTGCGCGGGCGCTGGGCGTGGGCGGCGTCCTCGGCCAGCTCCCGGGCCACCAGGGCGACCTGGCCCAGCGCCTCCAGGGCGCCCGGGGCCGCCGAGCCGTCCAGGTGCCGGTACTCGGCCGCGACGGTGAGCACCAGCCGCTCGGGCAGGCCGAGTTCGGGGTGGCGCTGCTCGGCTATCACCCGCCGGGCGGCGTCCAGGGCGGGTATCCCGGCGGCGTGCAGGGCGTGGGCGCGCTCGCGGACGTAGGCGAGGTAGCCGATGTGCCCCCGGACGCCGTCGCGGTCGAGCACGGGGCCGTGGCCGGGCACGAAGATCTCCGCGCCGGTGGCCAGGGCCTGCTCGCAGGCGCCGATGACGTTCTCCAGCGGCCCGGCCCAGTGCGAGGGATGGTCGCCGGGCTGCTCGGGCGTCGAGGAGAAGATCACGTCGCCGGTGAACACCGTGCGCTGGTGCGGGAGGTGGACCATCAGGTCCCCGCCCGTGTGGGCGGCGGGCAGGCTGGTGATCCGCACCGGGTAGCGGCCGACGGTCAGCTCCAGCTCGCCGGTGAAGACGGTGTCGGGGCGCACCGGCTCGGTGCTGGACCAGTCGAACCGCCCGAAGTGCTCCTTCAGGTAGCCGCCGAGCGTCGAGTCCGGGTCGCTGTCGGCGACCAGCGCGTGCTGCTGCTGCGGGGTGGGTTCCCAGTGGATGTGCTCCAGCGCCTCGCGGGTGGCGATCACCTCGGCGTCCGGCAGCACCCCGGCGCCCCACAGGTGGTCGCCGTTGGCGTGGGTGACGACCACCCGGTCGATCCCGACCCCGTCCGGCAGCAGCCGTCGGCTCGCGGCGAGGAACTCCCCGGCCATCGAGGGGTCGTACGGCGTGTCGATCCAGAGCGCGGTGGTCTCCGAGGCCAGCAGCCCGCAGTTGGCCAGGCCCCACCCCCGCTTCGGCGGGAGCCACACGTACAGGTCCTCGGCAATCGCGCTCACGTTCGCACGGCTGATCGTCATGGGCGCGATTATGCCCACACCGTGACAGGAGTGGAGCAAAACCATTACAGTTCAAGCCACTTCGCGCCCGGAGCACCCCGGACCGTCCCGATTCGTCCCACGTGGTCTGGACCACATCTGGCCGAAGTGGCTCGGTGGGGCGCCGGATCCCTCCGCGCCCCTCCCGCTGCCGCTACAGCCGCTTGATGCCCTTGCGCTCCCCCGCGCAGCGCTCGTACCCCAGCCAGGAGTTGATCGCCAGCATCGGCGCGTTGGTGGTGTCGTTGCTGGTGTACGCGTACCGGTGGCCCGCCGCCACGGCGAGCCGCAGCGACTCCAGCTTGGCCGGCTTGGTCAGCCCCCGGCCGCGGAACTCCCGGCGGCAGGCGGTGAACGCGGACCAGTAGCGGTCCACCCCGTCGGTCTGCGCCATGCTGAACGCGGCCGGCCGGCCGTCCACCACGGCGACGACGCTCAGCGCCAGGTCCCGGTCCGGTCGGGACCAGTCGTCGCGCAGCCAGTCCTCGTACGTCAGGGCGTCCATCGGCACCTCGCTGCCCGGCTCGTCCAGGACGGCGTCCGCCTCGACCAGGAACAGCGGGTGCGGGTCGGCCGCCCAGTCGGCGGCCGGGCGCAGCTCGACGCCGGCCGGCAGGACGGGCGCGGGCGGCAGCGGCAGCGTCAGGTCCCGCCCGGCGAACTGCATGGTGCGCCCGAGCCGGTACCCCCGGGCGGTGCCGAAGGCCAGCGAGGCGGGCTCGTCGTCCAGCCAGGTGTGCAGCTCCGTCACCCCGTGCCCGGTCAGGTGCCGTTCGGCCGCGGCCAGCAGCGCGGTGGCCGCGCCGCGCCGCCGGAACTCCGGCAGCACGCTGCCGTTGGCGTGGCCGACGCCGACGGTCGTCGTCCCGAGCACCACCCCGCAGCGCACCGCGCCGACCACCCGGCCGTCCAGTTCGGCGACGAAGGTGCGGAAGTGCTCCTCGGGGCTGGGCCGGTCGTTCAGCCAGACCAGGGCCTCGGCGGAGAGCACCAGGTGCTCGCGCCCGGCCCGGTGGGCCGCGACCACCGCCTCGGCGTCCTCGGGGCGGAAGTCACGGATCGTCACGGAGGAAGAGGAAGAAGAAGTCATGGATTCCCACGCTAGCCGCGCCCGCCCGCCCGGCGCCTCCGATTTTCCCGGCGAAAGTGCGCCCCACCTGCGCGGACGGCCCGGTCTCGGGACCAAAGTCCCTCACCCCCGGGCCGACATGCTCAAATAATGCTCTGAGAAGACCGGGTGAGGCTTGGCAGCCACGCCACCCGGGGACATCCTCAGCAGCACGGCCGCGCGGTTCCGGGCGACGACACCCGCACCGGTCGACGGCCTTCCCGTCCGGCCCTCCGAAGGGGGCGAACCGATGACTTCCCCTGCCCTGGCCCTGCCCGGCTCCACCACCGCGAGCCGGGACGCCGCCCTGCGCGAAGACGTGCTCCGAGAGGACGTTCCCCGCGAAGACCTGCCCCGCGAAGCCGCGCCCCGACTGGGCGTCGGCCTCGGCTGGCGCAGCGAGATCGACACCGTGGTCGAGCGCCAGCCCGGCCTGGACTGGGTCGAGGTGGTCGCCGAGAACATCTGCGCCGAC
Organism: Kitasatospora sp. NPDC004799; assembly: GCF_040609095.1. Taxonomy (NCBI): domain Bacteria; kingdom Bacillati; phylum Actinomycetota; class Actinomycetes; order Kitasatosporales; family Streptomycetaceae; genus Kitasatospora; species Kitasatospora sp. NPDC004799. The sequence goes on along the minus strand of NZ_JBEXJK010000050.1, from coordinate 26,969 downwards.
CACCTGCCCGAGTCCCTCACCGTGCTGCGCGAACGCGGCGTCACCGTCGTCCCGCACGGCGTCGGCCTCGGCCTCGGCGGCGCCGACCTGCCCGACCCCGACCGGCTCGCCCGGCTCGCCGGGGCCGCGCTGGCGCTCGGCTCCCCGCTGGTCACCGAGCACCTGGCGTTCGTCCGGGCCGGCGGCCTGGAGGCCGGCCACCTGCTGCCCGTCCCCCGCACCCGGGACTCGCTGCGGGTGATCGCCGAGAACGTCCGGATCGCCCAGGACCAGCTGCCGGTGCCGCTCGCCCTGGAGAACATCGCCGCCCAGCTCGCCTGGCCGGACGACGAGTTCACCGAGGGCCAGTTCCTCGCCGAGCTGGTCGAGCGCACCGGCGTCCGGCTGCTGATCGACGTCGCCAACCTGCACACCAACCGGGTCAACCTCGGCATCGACCCGGCCGCCGAGCTCGACCGCCTGCCGCTGGAGGCGCTCGCCTACGTCCACGTCGCGGGCGGCACCCTGGTCGACGGCGTCTGGCACGACACCCACGCCCACCCCGTCACCGAACCGGTGCTGGAGGTGCTGGCCGAGCTCTGCGCGCGGGTCGCCCCGCCCGGGGTCCTGCTGGAGCGGGACGCCGACTTCCCGCCGCCCAGCGAGCTGGCCGGCGAACTGGACGCCATCCGCCGGGTCCTGGAGGGGAGCACCCGGCGATGAGCGACCGGACGACGACGGCGCGGGAGGCCGCCGACCGGAGCCGCACCGACCAGAACCGGGCCGCCGACCAGGACCTCGCCGCCGCCCGGCAGCGCCTGGCCCGGCGCCAGGAGGAGCTGCTGGCCGCCCTGGTGGCCGGCGGCCCCGTCCCGCCCGGCTTCGACGAGCGCCAGGTCCGCGCCCAGTCCGCCGGCCTGGCCGCCAAGCGCCGGGCCACCACCGCCAAGGTGGCCCCGGAGCTGCCCCGCGCGCTCGGGGTGCGGTACGGGCCGCTCTTCCTCGGCTACGCCCGCTCGCACCCGCAGACCGGCGGCTACCGCGCCGACGCCCGGGCCTTCGCGCAGTGGGCGCTCACCGACGGCGGACCGCTCGCCGCCGACCACCGCCGGGCCCTGGAGCAGTGGCTCCACCCGGCACCGGCACGGCCGCCGGGCCCGCTCGCCCGCCTGCGCCGCGCCCTGCACCGCACTCTGCGCCGACGGCCGGCCACCGGCGGCCACGACGTCACCAGGCCCTGACGCAACGTCACCACACTCGGGGGACCCACTCATGTGGCTCAACAGCTACTTCATCGTTCCGGCCGTCCTGCTGGCGGCCGCCGCCCTGTACGCCGCCCGGACCCGGCAGCGGATCGGCCACGTCCCGTATCCCAAGGGCCTGCCCGGCCGCGGCCTGCCGCTGCTCGACGCCGCGTTCCTGTCCGGCGGGCCGGGGCGGGTGTTCGACACCGCCCTGGTCCGGATGCACCTGAGCGAGCAGGCCGTGGTCAGCCGCTCCGGCCTGGTCACGCTCACCGGCGCCAAGCCGTACGACGCCGTCGACCAGGCGGTCCAGGAGGCCGTCGGCCCGACCGGCAGCCGTGAACTCGCCCCGCTGCGCCGCATGGTGATGCGCTCCGCCGCCGTCCAGGAGATCGGCGACCGGCTCGCCGACCGCGGCCTGCTGCGCCGCCCCGAGCGGCTGCGGCGGGCCCGTACCGCCCGCCGACTGCTCTGGCTCGCGCTGCTCCCCGTGGTGGCCTCGGTGGTGGTCGCGCTGCTGCTCGACGACGGCGCCGCCGGGTACCAGCGCCCGAACTACTGGACTCCGGTCATCCTGCTGGCCGTGGGCTTCGTCTCGCTGCTCGCCACCCGGCCGGTCAAGGGACGGATCACCCCGGCCGGGCGGCGCCAGCTCTCCCTGATGCAGGGCCCCTGGACGCCCAACGCCGGAATGCCGCTCAAGCTGGCCGGCGGCGCGCTGCTGGGGGCGCTCGCGCTCGGCGGCCTGGCCGCCGCCGGACTGGACGACCCGGAGCTGGAGGCCGCGATGCTGGCCGCCTCGGCCGAGGAGGAGGCCGTCCGGCAGTCGGTCGCCGCGAGCACGTCCTCGTCCTCCTCGTCGTCGGGCTCCTCGTGCTCCTCCGGCTCCGACGGGGGCTCCGGCATCTGGTGCGGCTCCTCCGACTCCGGGTCCTCCGGGTCCTCCGGATCCGGCTGCGGCTCCTCCAGCTGCTCCTCCGGCTCCTCCAGCTGCGGATCGTCCTCGTCCAGCTGCTCCTCCGGCTCCTCCAGCTGCGGTTCGGGCTGCGGCGGCGGCTGCGGCTCCTGACCCCTCGGAAGGCCCCGCATGTGGCAGAACGCGTACGTCCTGGTGCCCGCCGTCCCACTGGCGGCGGGGATCTGCTCGGCCGTCTGGACCAGGCGGCGGGTCGGCCCCACCGGGCGCCCGGACGGGGCCGAGCTGTCCCCGCACGCCGTCGCCTTCCTGGCCGGCGGCGCCGGACGGGTCGTCGACACCTCCCTGGTCCGCTCCCACCTGGCGGAACGGCTGGTGGTCAGCCGCGACGGCCGGGTCACCGTCACCCTCCGCTCCTGGGACCACCGGCCGACCGACCTCGTGGACACCGTGGTCCTCGGCCGGGCCGAGAGGTCCAGGTCCGGCCGCTACCGGTACGTCCGCCGCGAGGCGATGCGCCACCCCGCCGTCAAGGCCGTCGGCACCGAACTCGCCGAGCGCGGCCTCGTCCACCACGTCGACCGGCTGCAACCGGCCCGGACCGCCCGCCGGTTCCTGTCGTGGTCCCTGCTGCTCGTGGCACTGGCCGTCGTCCTGGCCGTGCTGCTGGACGCCGGCCGCGCCGACCGGCCGGCCGTGGCCACCGCCCTGGCCCTGCTGGCCGCCGGCCTGGTCACGCTGCCCGCCACCCGGCCGCCCCGGGAGCCGCTCACCCCGGCCGGGCGCCGCCGCCTCGCCGCGCTGCGGGACCGCGGGCCGTGGCGGCCGAACGCCGGCTCCCCGATGAGCCCGGACGAGATGCTCCTGGCGATCGCCCTCCACGGCCCGGCCGGGGTGGCGACGGAGCTGCTGCCCCGGGAGCTCCGGACGGTCCTGCTCTCCGAGACCGAGGAGGCGGAGCGGATCACCGCCCGGGAACGCGCGGCCGTCCCCCTCCCCCGACGCTCGTCCAGCCCCCGCCCTCGCCCCGCGGCCTCCTCTTCCGGCTTCGCCGGCTCCTCCGGTTGGGGCTCCTGCGGCAGCGGGTCCGCCAACTGGTACGGCGCCTCCGACTCCGGCGGCTCGCACTCCCACAGCTGCGGCTCCTCCTCCGGCGGCGGCTCGCACTCCCACGGCTGCGGCTCCTCGGCCGGCTGCGGGTCGAGCTGCGGCGGCGGCGACTGACCCCGGCGACCCGTCCGCCGGACGTCACAGTTCGGTATCGCGGACCGGGAAGACGTTCCGCCCGCCGTCGACGCAGGCATACAACAAGCCCATGTGGTTGCTGTTCCTCATACCGGCCTGTGTCGCGGCTGTCCTGTCCTGCGTCCGACTGGTCCGGATGACCGCCACCGCCGACGCCCTCACCGAGCAGAACGGCCTACGGCCCCCCGAAGCCGTCGGCATCGGCCTGTACGAGACCGCCTACCTGGCCGGCGGCCCGGACCGGGTGGTCGAACTCGCCCTCGTCCTGATGGCCGGCCGCGGACGGCTGCACCTGGCGCACACGGGCTGGACCACCGTCGTCGACCCCAAGGGCCGCAGCCGCCTGGAGCGGGCGGTCATCGCCGCCGTCGGCTCCGAGGGCCAGTGCCGGACCGACCGGCTGCGCCGGGCGATGGCCGAGCACCCCACCGTGCTGGAGATCGGGGCCCGGCTCGCCCTGGCGGGCCTGGCCACCCCGGCCCCGGTGCAGCGCAACACCGTCGTGGTGATCCGGCAGGTCCGGCACGCGCTGCTACTGGCCCTGGTCCTGCTGGCCGCCTCGCTGGCCGTCGGCGGCTTCACCGGCGGTGACACCCTCGCCCCGCTCGCCTGGTTCTCGCTGCCGCTGGTGCTCACCTCGGGCACCCTGCTGATGGCCCGGATCGACGTCTACCCGTACACCCGCTGGGCCTCCCCGGTCGGCCAGGAGGTGCTGCGCGAGGTCCGCCCGGCCCGCCAGCGCGGCCTGGCCGACGACGAGGAGCGCGAGCTGCTCACCGCCGTCGCCATGAACGGCCCGGCCGTCCTGCCCGACCCCCGCCTCCGCGCCGCCCTGCGCCCCCACCGCAGCTGAGCCCGCCCGCAGGAGACGTCCCGCGAAAAGCGGCTGCGCCACCCCGCCGACCAGGGCAGACTTCCGCCCATGGACCAGGGTGACCACGACCTGCTCGACCGCGCCCGCGCCGAGGGGCGGCTCGTCCGGCTGCGCCGCGCCATCCCCGGCGCGGACCGGCTGGAGGGCTTCGTCCTCGGCACCGGCCCGGTCTGGACCCTGCTCGCCGCCTGCACCGACCACCGCCTCGACGGCTGGACCGCCGTCCGCACCGCCGACCTGCGCACGGTCCGCGACCGCGGCGGCCCGGAGGGCCTGACCGTACGGGCGCTGCGCCGCCGCGGCCTGTGGCCGGCCCGCCCGCCCGGCGCCAACCTGCCGCTGGACGACCTGCCCGGCCTGCTCACCGCCGCCTGCGCCGAGTACGGCCTGATCGCCCTGCACACCGAGCACCGCGACCCCGACGCCTGCCGGGTCGGTACGGTCACCGCGCTGCGCCCCGCCTCGCTGCGGCTGCACGAGGTCGACCCCGAGGCGCGCTGGCACCCTGAGCCGACGAAGGTCCGCTTCGCCGACGTCACCCGGGTCGACCTCGGCGACCACTACACCGCCGTGCTGCGCGAGTTCGCCGGGCCGCTCCCGTAGGGCCCTCGCCGACAGCGGCCGCCGGGAACGCCGGAGGCCGGCTCCCCGCCAGGGGGAACCGGCCTCCGGGACCGCGGGTCCGCTCAGACCAGGCCGTTCAGCAGCTCGCTGACCGGCTTGCGGCGGCCGGTGAAGAACGGCACCTCCTCGCGGACGTGCAGCCGGGCCCGGGAGGGGCGCAGGTCGCGCATCAGGTCGACGATCCGGTGCAGCTCGTCCGCCTCGAAGGCGAGCAGCCACTCGTAGTCGCCGAGCGCGAACGAGGCCACCGTGTTGGCCCGCACGTCCGGGTAGCCGCGCGCCATCATGCCGTGCTCGGCGAGCATCGCGCGCCGCTCCTCGTCCGGCAGCAGGTACCACTCGTAGGAGCGGACGAACGGGTACACGCAGACGTAGTCGCGCGGGCGCTCGTCGGCCAGGAAGGCCGGGATGTGCGACTTGTTGAACTCGGCCGGGCGGTGCAGCGCCATGTTCGACCAGACCGGCTCCAGCAGCCGGCCGAGGCCGGTGCGGCGGAAGCGGTTGTACGCCTCCTGGAGGTCATCCGAGTCGGCGGCGTGCCACCAGACCAGGATGTCGGCGTCCGCGCGCAGACCGGAGACGTCGTACGTGCCGCGCACCGTCACGTCCTTGGCGGCCAGCTGGGCGAACAGCTCGTCCACCTCGGCGGCCAGGGCGGTGCGGTCCTCGGGCAGGGCGCCCTTGAGCTTGAACACCGACCACATGGTGTAGCGGATGACCTGGTTCAGGTCGCGCGCCTTCTTCTTCTCGGGCCGCTGCTCCGACGGCTCCCGCTCAACGGTCTCAGTCATGCGCCCATTGTCCTCTCCGTGGAACCTTCCCCGGTCGCCGGGGTCAACAGTCGGTCGACGGCGGCAGCGGCGGCGGCCGCCGAGCCGATGCACGCCGGAATGCCCACCCCGTCGTACGCGGCGCCGCACAGCGCCAGCGCGCCCACCCGCCCCGCCGCCGCCCGGATCCGGGCCACCCGGTCCAGGTGCCCCACCGGGTACTGCGGCAGACCGGCCGAGAAGCGGGAGACGAAGGTGTCGTACGGCCGGGCGGTCAGCCCGATCGCCTCCTCCAGGTCCGCCAGCGAGCGGGCCACCAGCTCCTCGTCCGGCAGCCCGAGCGCCTCGTCCTCGCGGTACCGGCCCAGCGAGGTGCGCAGCAGGAACGCGTCCGGCGCGGAGCGCTCCAGCCAGCCCCACTTGTTGGAGGAGAAGGTCGAGGCCTTGATCCGCCGCCCGTCCACCGGAGGCACCAGGAAGCCGCTGCCGCTCGGCAGCCCGGCCAGGTCGGCACGGCGGAAGGCGAGGGTCACCAGGGCCATGCCCGCGTACTCGACGGCGTCCAGTTCGGCGGCGGCCGCCGGGGCGTCCTCGCGCAGCAGCCGGGCCGCGGCGGGGGCCGGGACGGCCAGCACCACGGCGTCCGCGTGCAGCACCTCGCCGCCGGTCACCACCCGCCAGCCGTCGGGGGTGCGGCGCAGCTCGTCCACCGGGGCGTCGGTGCGCAGGTCCACCCCCGCGCCGGCACAGGCCGCGGCGACCGCGCCGGGCAGGGTGCCGAGGCCGCCGCGCAGGCCCTGGAACACCGGGGCGCCGACCACCTTCGGCCGGGACGCCAGCTCGTGCACCCCCTCGACCAGCGAGCCGCCGCCGCGCGCGATCGACAGCAGCTGCGGTACGGCGGCGCGCAGCGAGATCTCGTCGGCGTGGCCGGCGTAGACGCCGCCGAGCAGCGGCTCGACCAGCCGGTCCACCACCTCGCGGCCCAGCCGGTCGGCGACGTAGCGGCCGATCGCGACGTCCTCGCCGACCTCGGTGGGCCGCTCGTGCCGGGCCCGCTCCAGGCCCTCGTCGGTCAGCACGCCGGAGGCGGCCAGCGCCTCCAGGTCACCGGGGACGCCCATCACCTGCCCGCCGGGCAGCGGCCGCAGCGCGCCGCGGGTCCAGATCGCGGCCTTCGCGGTGGCCGGCGGCTCCAGCTCCTCGCCGAGCCCGACCGCCCGCGCCAGCTCCACCGCCTCCGGCCGCCGGGCCAGCATCGACTCGGCCCCGAGGTCCACCCGGACCCCGCCGACCTCCCCGCCCCACAGCTTCCCGCCGACCCGCCCGGACGCCTCCAGCACCGTCACCCGCGCCCGCGCGGGCCCGCCGGCCGCCCCACTCAGGAAAGCGGCCGCAGCCAGCCCCGCGATCCCACCACCGACGACGACGACCTGTGCATCCGACATGCTCCGCAGTCTCGCAGGTCTTTACACCGGACCCTCAATCCGCTGCACGCACGAGGTCGATCTCGACCGGAAACGGCACCGGGCGTTCGAGCCGGCCCCGGAAGATCCCGGCCGGCGCATAGGCGGAGAGCGCCCGATCCAGCTCGTATACGTGTACGGCCGCCCGGCCGTCCTCTTCCTCCTCGACGATCCAGTAGTGCGGAATCCCGGCCTCGGCGTACTTACGAACCTTGACCGTACGGTCGCGGTGTGCGGACTCCGGCGAGACGACCTCGATGACGAGCAGGACCTCATCCGGCGTGAACTGGGTTCGCCTTCCCTCGAACTCGGCCCTGACCACGAGAAGATCCGGCTCGGGACGGTTCCGCTTGTCGAGCTTGATCGACATCTCCCGGCCGACCCTGACGCCTTCCGGAACCTGGGCACGCAACGCGATCTTCAGGTTGTCGACGACTTCGCCGTGCCACCAGCGCTGCGGGGACATCATGAAGACCAGTGCTCCATCGATCAGTTCGGTGTGCCGCGGCGCCTGCGGCAGGTGGTCGAGGTCGTCGGCAAACCAGCCCTCGTCTCTGGGCGCGTACATCCAGTCCGGCAGCTCGCTCATGACCCCAAGATAGCGAGTTCAAAGGCGCGAGGAACGGCCGCTTAGGGTGTGTGCTATGGAACCGATCATGGTGAGTGCGTGTCTGGCCGGGGTGCCCTGCCGGTACGACGGGCGGGCGAAGACCTCCGACGACGCCGTGCGGCTGGTCGGGGAGGGCCGGGCCGTGGTGGTGTGCCCGGAGGGGGCGGGCGGACTGCCGACGCCGCGGCCGCCGGCGGAGATCGTGGGCGGGGACGGCGCGGACGTGCTGGACGGGCGGGCCCGGGTGGTGGACGCGACCGGGGCGGACCGCACCGCGGAGTTCCTGGCCGGCGCCCGGGCGGCGCTGGCCGCCGCCGAAGAGGCCGGGGCCCGGCGGGCGGTGCTGATGGCGCGCAGCCCGTCCTGCGGCTGCGGGCAGGTGTACGACGGGACGTTCACCGGGGAGCTGCGGCCCGGCGACGGGGTGACGGCGGCGCTGCTGCGGCGGGCCGGGATCGAGGTCACCCCCGGGTGACCCCGGTCCGGCCCGCCGCCGCGCGGCCGGGTCAGCGCGCGCTGGCCTCGTGGACGAAGGCGACGAGGCGGCTGAGGGCGTCCGGGTCCATGGACGGCAGCACGCCGTGGCCGAGGTTGAAGATGTGGCCGCTGGTGCCGAGCGCCTGGGCGGCGTGCAGCACCTCGCGGGCCTTGGTCTCCACGACCTTGGTGGGCGCGAACAGCACCGCCGGGTCGAGGTTGCCCTGCAGGCCCTTGCCCGGGCCGACCCGCTCGGCGGCGACGTTCAGCGGCACCCGCCAGTCGACGCCGACGATGTCCGCGCCGGCCTCGCCCATCAGGCCGAGCAGCTCGCCGGTGCCGACGCCGAAGTGGATCCGCGGCACGCCGTACCCGGCGACCGCGTCGAAGACCTTGGTGCTGGCCGGCATCACCGAGCGGCGGTAGTCGTCCGGCGCGAGCGCGCCGACCCAGGAGTCGAACAGCTGGACCGCCGAGGCGCCGGCCTCGATCTGCACCTTGAGGAAGGCCGAGGTGATGTCCGCGAGCCGGTCCACCAGGGCGGCCCACAGCTCGGGCTGCCCGTACATCATGGCCTTGGTGTTCTCGTGGTTCTTGGACGGCCCGCCCTCGACCAGGTAGCTGGCCAGCGTGTACGGCGCTCCGGCGAAGCCGATCAGCGGGGTGCCGCCGAGTTCGTCCACCAGCAGGCCGACGGCCTCGGTGATGTAGGGGACGTCGTCCGGCTCCAGCGGGCGCAGCCGCTTCAGGTCCTCGACGGTGCGGATCGGGTCGGCGATGACCGGGCCGATGCCGGGCTTGATGTCGACGTCGATGCCGACGGCCTTGAGCGGCACCACGATGTCGCTGAAGAAGATCGCCGCGTCCACCTTGTGCCGGCGCACCGGCTGCAGGGTGATCTCCTTGACCAGCTCGGGCCGCATGCAGGACTCCAGCATGGGGATGCCCTCGCGGACCTTGAGGTACTCGGGCAGCGAGCGGCCGGCCTGACGCATGAACCACACCGGGGTGTGCGGCACGGGCTCGTGCCGGCAGGCGCGCAGGAACGCGGAGTCGTGCGCGGCGCCGCGGCGCGCGGGGGTGGTCGGGCCTTCGGGAGTGGCCGCCGTCGTGTCTGCCGTAGTCTCGCTCACGCGTCAAATCTTCGCACGCGTGCCGGGCCCGCTCTCCCGGCCGGTCTCGTCGGTTCCTCCAAGATCTGTCCGGGTTTGCCGTTCCGGCACGCCGCTGGGAGAGAAGTTGCGGCGATAACCCCGTTCTTCGACCTAGTCTTCGGGGCATGGCAGCGGTCGGAGGGCACCCCGCGCAGGGTGGCGGAGCAGGTGGCGGAGCGGGTCGCGAGGGGGCGCCGAGCGAGTTCCGGGCGGCCGTGGCGGCCCTGGACGGGGCCCGGCTGCGGCCCGAGGTGCAGCTCTCCCCCGCGCCGGCGCCGCGCCGGCTGGCCCCGTACGCGTTCGCGGTGACCGCCTCGGTCGAGGTGGACGGCGAGGAGCTGGCGGACGGCCGGCTGGTGCTGCTGTACGACCCGGCCGGGCAGGAGGCCTGGAACGGGGAGTTCCGGGTGGTCACGATGACCCGCGCCGAGCTGGAGCCGGAGATGGCCGGCGACCCGATGCTCTCCGAGGTCGGCTGGGCCTGGCTGCTGGACGCCCTGCAGGCGCACGGCGCCGGGTACGCGGAGCCGTCCGGCACGGTGACCCTGGCCGCCTCCCAGTACTTCGGCGGTCTGGCGGACCGCCCGTCCTCGACCGAGATCGAGATCCGGGCCTCCTGGACCCCGGCCGACGGCCGCTTCGAGCGGCACCTGGCGGCCTGGGCGGACCTGCTGTGCATCAGCGCCGGCCTGCCGCCGGCCGCCCCGGCCCCGCAGGGGCCCGGCGAGGTCACTTCACTCGGTGGAGTGGTCCCGATGCCGGCCCGGCGACGCCCCCGGTCGCACTGACGGGTGGTGTGCGGACCGGACGGCACCCGGTGACCGTCCGCCACCCCCAGGGCTGACGGAGTGTGACTTCGGACCCGCTCTGCGTCAATTCCTCGGTCGATACCGACCGATCGGCGCCGAAACCGATCGATTTTGTGCGAATACCAGGCATGTCGCATCAATCATTTGCGCGATTTGTCCGTATTGTTACTCACTAGATCGTGATCTTTCGCTAAAGCCGGGCACGGATGCTGCCGAAGCAGACTGTGACCCTTTCCGAACGCGGAACACTCCGACCGCCCCCATCGGGGTTCCGTCCGCCACTCCCCGCAGGAGGCCTGGTGTCGGTCCTTCTTGAGCACCCCGCAAACGTGGTCGCCTACCGGCCGACCAAGCCCACCGCCATGGTGGTCATCGCCGATCCCCGCGTCCGAAACACCGTCACCCGCCACCTGTGGGCACTCGGCGTCCGGGACGTTATCGAGGTGTCGTCGATCGCCGAGGCCCGCCCCCGGGTCTCCACCCCGCGTGACATCTGCGTCGCCGACGTCCATCTCCCGGACGGCTCCGGGCTGACCATCCTCGCCGAGACCCGCGCCGCGGGCTGGCCCAACGGCCTGGCGCTGTCCGCCGCCGACGACATCGGCGCGGTCCGCAGCGCGCTGGCCGGCGGCGTCAAGGGATACGTGGTCACGGGCACCCGGACGAACGTCGCGATGCCGGGCCGACCGGGCCTGCCGCTCGGCGCCGCCGGGCTGGCCGGCCGGATGCGCCGCCCCGGGATGCCGGGCATGCCGGGCGCGAACGGTGCGCCGGGCGCCCCCGGAGCACCCGGTGCGCCGGGCGCGCAGCAGGCCGCCTACCGCGAGCTCTCCGGCCGCGAGGTCGAGGTGCTGCGGCTGGTCGCCGAAGGCCAGTCCAACAAGGCGATCGGCGTGGCGATGGGCCTGTCGGCGCTCACCGTCAAGAGCCACCTCGCCCGGATCGCCCGGAAGCTCGGCACCGGCGACCGCGCCGGCATGGTCGCGGTCGCGCTGCGCACCGGCATCATCCACTGAGCCGGGCACTCCGGACCGCTGCGGCGGCCGAGGAGGAACGTTTCCTCCTCGGCCGCCGCACCGCTGTGCAGCGGGGCGACAGCGAGCGGGCGAACCCCCGCCCCGAGGCACCCCCGTCACGAGCGCGCGAACAACCATCTGACCAGTCGGACAACACTCCCGGCCGCGAGGACCGTCGTACCCTTGGTGGGTGACCGACGCCGTAGCAGCCATCCCAGAAGAAGCAGCCCCGGTCCCGCTCCTTGAGCCGAAGGACGGGATCCCGCCCGTGGTGACGGACGAGCAGGCGTTGGCCGACGTCGTCGCCGCGTTCGCCGCGGGCACCGGACCGGTGGCCGTCGACGCCGAACGCGCCTCCGGCTACCGCTACGGGCAGCGCGCCTACCTCATCCAGCTGCGCCGCGAGGGTTCCGGCTCCGCCCTGATCGACCCGATCGCCTGCCCGGACCTCAGCGCGCTCGGCCGGGCCGTCGAGGACGCCGAATGGGTGGTCCACGCGGCCTCCCAGGACCTGCCCTGCCTGTCCGAGGTCGGCATGAGACCCCGGCGCCTGTTCGACACCGAGCTGGCCGGGCGGATCGCCGGCTTCGCCCGGGTCGGACTCGGGCCGATGACCGAGAACGTGCTCGGGCTGAGCCTGGCCAAGGAGCACTCCGCGGTCGACTGGTCCACCCGCCCGCTGCCCGAGCCGTGGCTGCGCTACGCCGCTCTGGACGTCGAGGTGCTGGTCGAGCTGCGCGACGCACTCGAACAGGAGCTGGACGCCCAGGGCAAGCTCGACTGGGCGATGGAGGAGTTCGCCGCGATCGCCGCCGCGCCCCGCCCGGCCCCGCGCACCGACCCGTGGCGCCGCACCTCGCAGCTGCACAAGGTCCGCCGGCGCCGCCAGCTGGCCGTGGTGCGCGAGCTGTGGCTCGTCCGCGACCGGATGGCGCAGGACCGCGACGTCTCCCCCGGCCGGGTGCTCGCGGACGCCGCGATCGTCAACGCCGCGCTGGCCATGCCGCTGAACGCCGCCGCCCTGCAGTCCGTCCAGGGCTTCGGGCCGCGGGTGCACCGGCGCCAGCTGGAGCAGTGGCTGGCGGCCGTGCAGCGCGCCCGGGAGATCCCGGAGAACCTGCTGCCGCCGCTCTCCGCGCCGCACGACGGACCGCCGCCGCCGCGGGCCTGGGCCGAGAAGGACCCGGTGGCCGCCGCCCGGCTCTCCGGCGCGCGCGCCGCGATCGGCGAGCTGGCCGAGCGGTACCACCTGCCGCCCGAGAACCTGATCACCCCGGACCTGGTCCGGCGGGTCTCCTGGCAGCCGCCGGCCGACCTGGGGCCCGAGAGCGTGGCCGCCGCCCTGCGCGGGCTCGGCGCCCGGCAGTGGCAGGTGGACCTGGTGGCACCCGCGGTGGCCGCCGCGTTCGCCGCGGCCGCGACCGCTGCCGCGGCCCAGAGCTGATCACGGCAACACGGTGAAGGGGATGTCGTCCGTACGGGCGACATCCCCTTCGTCGTCCCCGGGAACGGCGTCGCTGGTCGGCGGGCCGGGAACGTGTCCGGGGACACATGGTCGGATCCCTCCGAGGGGCCTGGGCAGGTTGGTTACCGGCGGGTAGCATGGCCGTGATGCGGCGCCGCTCGGGTCTTCGACGGCGGCAGCCCGCCTACCTCAAATGTTGGTCCCTGGGAGGAGAGCCCCCGTGCCTCGTACCGCGAGGGACGTCGTCTTCGTCGATGGCGTCCGCACCCCGTTCGGCAAGGCCGGCCCGAAGGGCATCTACCACGAGACGCGCGCCGACGACCTGGTCGTCAAGTGCATCCGGGAGCTCGTGCGCCGTAACCCGAACCTGCCCGTCGAGCGCATCGACGAGGTCGCCGTCGCGGCCACCACGCAGATCGGCGACCAGGGTCTGACCATCGGGCGCACCGCCGCCCTGCTGTCCGGCCTGCCGAAGTCCGTCCCCGGCTACGCCATCGACCGCATGTGCGCCGGCGCGCTGACCGCCGTGACCACCACCGCCGGCGGCATCGCCTTCGGCGCGTACGACGTGGTCGTGGCCGGCGGCGTCGAGCACATGGGCCGCCACCCGATGGGCGAGGGCGTGGACCCGAACCCGCGCTTCGTCTCCGAGAAGCTGGTCGACGAGTCCGCCCTGTTCATGGGCATGACCGCGGAGAACCTGCACGACCGCTTCCCGCACCTGACCAAGGAGCGCTGCGACGCCTACGCCGTGCGCTCCCAGGAGAAGGCCGCCAAGGCGTACGCCAACGGCGACATCCAGCCCGACCTGGTGCCGATCTCGATCCGCAACACCAACCCCGAGGTCGGCGAGACCGGCTGGGGCCTGGCCACCGTGGACGAGCCGATGCGCCCGGGCACCACGATGGAGAACCTGGCGGGCCTCAAGACCCCGTTCCGCCCGCACGGCAACATCACCGCGGGCAACTCGGCCGGTCTGAACGACGGTGCCACCGCCTCGCTGCTGGCCGCCGAGGACGTCGCCGAGGAGCTCGGCCTCCCGGTCAAGATGCGCCTGGTCTCCTTCGCCTTCGCGGGCGTCGAGCCCGAGGTCATGGGTGTCGGCCCGGTGCCGGCCACCGAGAAGGCGCTGGCCAAGGCCGGCCTGACCATCGACGACATCCAGGCCTTCGAGGTCAACGAGGCCTTCGCCGTCCAGGTGCTGGCCTTCCTGGACCACTTCGGCATCGCGGACGACGACGAGCGGGTCAACCCGTACGGCGGTGCGATCGCGTTCGGCCACCCGCTGGCCTCCTCCGGCGTGCGCCTGATGAACCAGCTGGCCCGCCGCTTCGAGCAGCGCCCGGACGTCCGCTACGGCCTCACCACGATGTGCATCGGCTTCGGCATGGGCGGCACCATCATCTGGGAGAACCCGCACTGGACCGGCGCGACGCAGAACACCGAGCTCGAGGGTGGTAAGTGACCATGGCCGACACCACTGAGCTGCTGACCCGCGGCGCCGAGCTCTTCCCGGGCGAGGTCGTCACGACCGCGCACGTCCGCCACCTCGACCTGCCGCTGCAGGCCGGCCGGCTGGCCCTGATCACCCTGGACAACGGCTTCGACCACACCAAGCCGACCACCTTCGGCCCGGGCTCGCTGCTCAAGCTGAACGCGGCGCTGGACCAGGTCGAGGCCGAGGCCGCCGAGGGCACGATCGTCGGTGCGGCGATCACCGGCAAGCCGTTCATCTTCGCGGTCGGCGCCGACCTCAAGGGCGTCGAGCTGCTCCAGCAGCACGCGGACGCGCTGGCCATCGGCAAGGGCGGCCACGACGTCTTCAAGCGGATCGCCGCGCTGCCCGTCCCCACCTTCGCCTTCTACAACGGCGCGGCGATGGGCGGCGGCGTCGAGGTCGGCCTGCACTGCGACTACCGCACGGTGTCGGCGGGCGTCCCGGCCTTCTCGCTGCCCGAGGTCTTCCTCGGCCTCGTCCCCGGCTGGGGCGGCTGCACCATCCTGCCGAACCTGGTGGGTGCCGGTAAGGCCGTCAAGGTCATCGTCGAGAACTCGATGAACCAGAACAAGCAGCTCAAGGGCAAGGACGTGTTCGAGCTGGGGATCGCCGACGCGATCTTCGAGCCGGCCGACTTCCTGGAGCAGTCTCTGCTCTGGGCCGCCAAGGTCGTCAAGGGCGACGTCGTCGTCGAGCGCGAGGCGATCGACCGCGGCAAGGCCTGGGACGACGCCGTCCTGTGGGGCCGCATGGTCGCCGACGGCAAGGTGCACGGCGCCGCTCCGGCCGCTTACAAGGCGCTGGACATCATCGCCGCCGCCAAGGACTTCGACCTGGCCGACAAGGCGAGCCTGCAGGCCGGCTTCGACGCCGAGGACGCGGCGCTGGCCGACCTCATCATGAGCGGCGAGCTGCGCAGCGGCATCTACGCCTTCAACCTGGTGCAGCGCCGGGCCAAGCGCCCGGTCGGCGCGCCGGACAAGTCGCTGGCCCGCCCGGTCACCAAGGTCGGCGTCGTCGGCGCCGGTCTGATGGCCTCCCAGCTGGCGCTGCTGTTCGCCCGCCGTCTGGAGGTGCCGGTGGTCCTCACCGACATCGACCAGGAGCGCGTCGACAAGGGCGTCGGCTACGTCCACGCCGAGATCGACAAGCTGCTCTCCAAGGGCCGCATCGGCAAGGACAAGGCCAACCGCCTCAAGGGCCTGGTCTCCGGCTCGCTGGACAAGGCCGCCGCCTTCGGCGACGCGGACTTCGTCATCGAGGCCGTGTTCGAGGAGATGGGCGTCAAGCAGGCCGTCTTCGCGGACCTGGAGAACGTGGTCTCGCCGACCTGCGTGCTGGCGACCAACACCTCCTCGCTGTCGGTCACCGAGATGGCCTCGAAGCTGAAGCACCCCGAGCGGGTCGTCGGCTTCCACTTCTTCAACCCGGTCGCGATCCTGCCGCTGCTGGAGATCGTCCGCGGCGACAGCACCGACGACGCGTCGCTGGCCACCGCCTTCGCCGTGTCGAAGAAGCTGAAGAAGACCTCGGTCCTCTGCAAGGACCGCCCGGCGTTCGTGGTGAACCGGATCCTGACCCGCTTCATGGGCGAGATCCAGAACATCATCGACGAGGGCACCCCGATCGCCGACGTCGAGAAGGCCGTCGAGCCGCTCGGCCTGCCGATGTCCCCGATCGTGCTGCTGGAGCTGGTCGGCCCGGCCATCGCCCTGCACGTCTCGGAGACCCTGCACGGCGCCTTCCCGGAGCGGTTCACCGTCTCCGAGAACCTCGCCAAGGTGGTCAAGGCCGGCAAGCGCGGCTTCTACACCTGGACGGACGGCCAGCAGGTCCTCGACCCCGAGGTGCTGGAGCTGCTGACCTTCGGCGACTCGGTGCTGACCGAGGAGCAGGTCCGCGCCCGCGCCCTGGAGGCCGTGGCGCAGGAGATCGGCCTGATGCTGGAGGAGGGTGTCGTCGCCGAGGCGCAGGACATCGACCTCTGCATGATCACCGGTGCCGGCTGGCCCTTCCACCTGGGCGGGATCACCCCGTACCTGGACCGTGAGGGCATCTCGGAGCGGGTGAACGGCAAGCCGTTCCTCGCCCCCGGCGTGGCCTCGGTGCCCGCCTAAGGCACAGCGCAGCCCGTATGCGGAGGAGCCCCGGTGACCGTTCGGTCGCCGGGGCTCCTCCGTGTGTACGGGGGCTTCCGGTGCGGGAAGCGTGTACGAGGCTGCCGTCGGCGTCCCTGTGTACGGCGCTGTCGTGCAGCGGGCCCGTGAACCGGGCTTCGGCCGCGTGAACGGGACCTCAGTGCTTGAGGCGGTAGACCACGGTGTCGGCGAAGACGCCGACCATCTCGTAGTGGGTGTCCAGCAGGTTCTCGATCCGGGGGACCATGACCGGCTGGTACGGGGCGATCCCGGAGTCGTCGACCACGACCTCGGGCAGGCCGTTGGCCAGCTCCTTGTCGAAGGTCTGCCAGGCGTTGGAGACGCTGAACTGCTCGCCGACGTTCTGGTTGCCGTCCTTGCCGCCGCTGTAGTTGGTGAGGAAGCCGGCGGTCAGGTAGCGGGTGGCGGGCTTGCGGTCGGCCAGCCAGTACAGCTCGGGGTGCATGCCCCAGACCAGCACGGTGTCCTTGGGGGTGGTCTGGGCGGCGACCGCGGTGGCGACCTCGGTGGTGCGGTTGAGCCGCTCCCCCGGCCAGGCCAGCGCCAGGCCCCAGAACACCGTCGCGGCAGCCGTGGTGTACACCAGGACGGGCTTCCAGCGGATCGCCGAGGTGGCGATCGCGCCGGTGCCCAGCAGCACCAGCGGCGGCATCAGCTGGAGGTAGTAGTGGCCGAAGAAGTGGAAGCCCACGCTGACCGCGACGACCGAGGAGAGCAGCCAGACCCACAGGTCGGTGGTCGAGCCGTGCTCCTCGCCGGCCACCGGCAGCGGGCGGTGGCGGTACTTGAGCCAGAGCCGGCGCCCGACCGGGAGCAGGAAGCCCAGGCCGGCCGCGACCAGGATGGCCGAGTTGCCGAGCGCCCGGCCGATCATCTGGAGCCAGGCGCCGCCGAAGGAGGCGTAGTCGCCGCTGCCGGTGACCACCCAGAACAGGAAGCCCTTGGGCTTGGTGAGGATCACCGCGACCAGCGCTATCGGCAGGATGAAGCCGAACCCGATCTTGAACAGCGCGGGCGGCCAGCGCACCCCGCGCCGGCGGGCGTCCTGGAACAGCATCCAGAGCACCGGCAGCAGCACCGCGCCGCCGGTCTGCTTGGTCAGCGAGCAGAGCGCGACCGCGATGCCCGCGGCCAGCCAGCGGCGCCGTTCGGCGTACCGGAAGGCGGCCACCATGGCGGGCAGCATGAAGACCTCGAAGGTCGCCGCCTGGGTGTCCTCCGGGGAGAGCCCGATGGAGACCAGCAGGTAGAGCAGTCCGGCCCCGGCCCCGGCCCGGTTGCCCCAGCGGCCCCGGGCGATCGAGGCCAGCAGGATCGCGGTGACCAGGTGGGCCACCACCGCCAGGGTGCGCAGCGGCCAGAGCGAGGCGGAGCCGAAGACCGCGAAGCAGGCCTGGTAGAGCCAGGGCAGCAGCGGCGGCTTGCGGTCCACCACGGTGTCGTACAGCACCCCGCCGTCCGCCAGCATCCGGGCCTGGGTGGCCAGGAAGCCCTCGTCCGGGCTCCAGACGGGCCGGGCGAAGGAGGGGATGTGGGTGAGCAGCGCGACCAGCGCGAGCACCGGCACCAGCCTGGTCCAGTACCCGTTCAGCAGACGGGTACGGACGCGCTCGGGCAGGCGCTCGGCCAGTCCGGTGAGGCGGGGGCGGGTGGGGGTCGGCACGGGTGACAACCTACCGGGCGGGATCGGCGCCGGTGGCGCCGGTCCCGCCTTTCAGTGCGATTGTCAGCTTGTTCCGTGACGAACTGTTACGGAGTTACGACAAATGGTCGTCGGCGAAACGAACGACCGCCCGCCGGACGGCCTCCGGTCAGGCCTCGACCGGCGCCACGTCCAGCTTGGCGACCAGCGCCGTCACCTTGCGGGCGATGTCCGGGGCGGTCAGGCCGATCTCGGCCAGGATCTCGGCCCGGCTGGCGTGGTCCAGGAACTCCTGCGGGATGCCGAAGTCGCGCACCGGCAGGTCCACGTCCGCGTCCCGCAGCGCCTGCGCCACGGCCGCGCCGACGCCGCCCACCCGGCCGTTGTCCTCGATCGTGACGACCACCCGGTGCTCGGCGGCCAGGCCCGGCAGGGCCGGGTCCACCGGCTTGACCCAGCGCGGGTCCACCACGGTGGCGGTGATGCCCTGGGCGGCCAGCAGGTCGGCGACCTCCAGGCTGGTGGGGGCCATCGCACCGACCGAGACGATCAGCACGTCGGCGCGGTGGGCGCCGGACGGCTCCTCGGCGGCGCGCAGCACGTCCATGCCGCCGATCCGGCCGACCGCGGGGACGGCCGGGCCGACGGTGCCCTTGGAGTAGCGGACCACCGTCGGGGCGTCCTTGACCTCGACGGCCTCGCGCAGCTGGGCGCGGACCTGGTCGGCGTCGCGCGGGGCGGCCAGCCGCAGGGTCGGGATGATCTGCAGCATCGACATGTCCCACATGCCGTTGTGCGAGGCGCCGTCGTCGCCGGTGACGCCGGCCCGGTCCAGCACGAAGGTGACGCCCAGCTTGTGCAGGGCGACGTCCATCAGGACCTGGTCGAAGGCCCGGTTCAGGAAGGTCGCGTAGACCGCGAACACCGGGTGCAGCCCGTTGGTGGCCAGGCCGGCGGCGCTGGTGACGGCGTGCTGCTCGGCGATGCCGACGTCGAAGATGCGGTCCGGGAAGGCCTCGGCGAACGGGGCCAGGCCGACCGGGTGGAGCATGGCGGCGGTGATGCCGACGATGTCCTCGCGCTCGTGGCCGAGCGCGACCATCTCCTCGGCGAAGACCGAGGTCCAGCTCCGCCCGCCGCCGCTGGTGATCGGCAGGCCGGTCTCCGGGTGAATCTTGCCGACCGCGTGGAAGCGGTCCTCGTCGTTGTTCTCGGCGGCGTGGTAGCCGCGGCCCTTCTCGGTGAGGCAGTGCACGATCACCGGGCCGCCGAAGCCGCGCGCCTTGGTCAGCGCGGACTCCAGGGCGGTCAGGTCGTGGCCGTCGATCGGGCCGATGTACTTGAGGCCGAGGTCCTCGAACATGCCCTGCGGGGCGATGAAGTCCTTGAGGCCCTTCTTGGCGCCGTGCAGCGTCTCGAACAGCTGCTGGCCGACCACGGGGGTGCGCTGGAGCGCGTCCTTGCCCCAGGACAGGAAGCGCTCGTAGCCCTGGGTGGTGCGCAGGGTGGCGAGGTGGTTGGCCAGGCCGCCGATGGTCGGCGAGTACGAGCGCTCGTTGTCGTTGACGACGATGACGAGCGGGCGGTCCTTGGCGTCGGCGATGTTGTTGAGCGCCTCCCAGGCCATGCCACCGGTGAGCGCGCCGTCGCCGATCACCGCGACGACCGGGTCGTGCTTGCCCAGCAGCTGGTTGGCCTTGGCCAGGCCGTCGGCGTACGAGAGCACCGTGGAGGCGTGCGAGTTCTCGATCACGTCGTGCTCGGACTCGGCGCGGGACGGGTAGCCGGACAGGCCGCCCTTCATCCGCAGCCGGGAGAAGTCCTGGCGGCCGGTGAGCAGCTTGTGGACGTAGCTCTGGTGGCCGGTGTCGAAGAGGATGCGGTCGCGCGGCGAGTCGAAGACCCGGTGCAGCGCGATGGTGAGCTCCACCACCCCGAGGTTGGGGCCGAGGTGCCCGCCCGTCTTGGAGACCTCGGTCACCAGGAAGGTCCGGATCTCCTGGGCCAGTGCGGCCAGCTGTCCGGGCGTGAGCCGGTCGAGATCGCGCGGTCCCCGAATGCGGGTCAGCAGGGCCACCCGTTCCTCCTCGTTCAGTGTTCGCGGACCACGGACGGTCCGACGGGCGTCGCTGCCCGGTCCGGCGGCAGGCCGACGGTCCCGGCCGGTGCCGACCGGTCGAGTCTAATGTCCGCCTGCCGGGCACCGAGCGGCGCGCCCGGTGCCGTCGTTCGGTTACCGCCATTCCGGGAGGTCGGGCGGGGGAGGCCGGGTCACGCCGGATTGACGCACGGGCGTTCGAGTGTGCTGATACGGCCGGTTCGGCTGTTCGAAACCGGCCCCGGATGGCCGACCGCGCCGGGCATCGGCGGGGCCGGCCGGGGGCGTCAGGCCCGGCCCAGCGCGCCGGACTCCCCCATCTCGCTCATCACCAGGGCCAGCGCGCCGAGCACCTCGGCCCGGCCGCCCAGGGTGCCGGGGACGATCGAGAGCTGCCGGGCGGCACTCGGGATCGCGTAGCGGGCCACCGAGTCCCGGATCGGGCCGAGCACCAGCTCACCGGCCTCGGCGAGGTCCCCGCCGAGGATCACCCGGCGGGGGTTGAGCAGGTTGCACAGGGTGGCGACGCCGGTGCCGATCTGCCGGCCGGCGTCGGCGATCACCCGGCGGCAGCCGAGGTCGCCCTGGTGGGCCAGCTCGACCACCCGGGGCAGGCTGAGGTCCGGGCCGAGGGTGGAGGCGAGCAGCGAGAGCAGGTAGCGGGAGCCGACGAAGGTCTCCAGGCAGCCGCGGTTGCCGCAGCGGCAGACCGGCCCCGCCTCGTCCAGGGTGATGTGCCCGATCTCACCCGCGGTGCCGCCCGGCCCGCGGTAGATCTGGCCGTTCACCACCAGCCCGGCGCCGACGCCGCTGGCGACCTTGATGTAGGCGAGGTCGCTCAGCCCGCGGCCCGCGCCCCAGACCAGCTCGCCGAGCGCGCCCAGGTTGGCGTCGTTGTCCACGTGCACCGGCATGCCGAGCCGCTCGGCCAGCTCCCGGCCCGGGGCGATGCCCGTCCAACCGGGCAGGATCGCGGTGGAGCCGAGCGCGCCGGTCTCCACGTCGATCGGGCCGGGCACGCCGAGGCCGACGCCGATCACCTTGTCGGAGCGGAACCCGGCCTGCGCCAGCAGCCGCTCGACCATCGCCTCGGCGCGGTCGAAGCCCTGCTGGGCGGAGACGTCGACGTCGATCGGGGCGCTCTCCTCGGCCAGCACCCGGTGGGCCAGGTTGCCGACCGCGACGCGCAGGTGGGTGTGGCCGAAGTCGATGCCGACCACGATCCCGGCGTCCCCGCTGAGCGAGACGCTGCGGGCGCGGCGCCCGCCGGAGGAGGTGTCGGCCACCACGACGGTGCCGCTCTCCTTCAACTCCCGCACGATGTTGGACACGGTGGCCGCGGACAGGCCGGTGCCGCGGGCGATCTCGGCCTGGGTCAGCGAGCCGGCCATCCGCACCGCGCGGAGCACCCGTTCCAGGTTCGCCCGGTGCAGCGAGGACTGCGAGCCCGGTGTGTCCGTCGACATGATCCACCCTCCCAGGGCGGGGACCCCTCCGCCGGGCGTCCCCTTCAACTCCTGAAGGGTACGGCCCGGGGGCCGGGGCGGGGGCCGCGGCTGCGGCGGGCGGGCGCGCAGGACGGCGCGGACGGCGGGCCCGGCTGCGGCAGGCAAGAGCGTCAGGGAGCGCGGACGGCGGCCGACCGGCGCGGACCGCGGCGCGGGCGCGCGGCCGTGGGGACGCGGTGATCGGAGGGTGAAGGTGTTGCACGGCCTGGACCTGCGAGGACGTGGATCCCCGGTCCTGGCGGCGGCCGAAATCCGCACACCACTACCATGGTGCCCAATTCTCACCCGTCCCATCGGAGCCGTGGACGGCACCGGCAGGGGGACGCTTCCAGACATGACGGGGAATCAGATGGCAGGGGATCACCCTACGCCGGGGGCGGGCGGAACGCCCGGCACCGGTCCGCAGGACAACCGGGGCGTCTCGTTCGGGCGCCCGCCGGGCGGCGGTGTGGATCCGGCCGCCGTCGCGGACCAGATGACGCAGCTGGACGGCGCGGCCGTCCCGGGCCCGGCCGCGCCCGCGGGCCCGCCGCCAGCCCAGCCGCCGGCACCGCCCGCGCAGCCGGGGCAGCCGCCCGTCGGCAGCCCGGAGTACGCGGCGTACGCGCCGACCGCGACCGGATTCCCCACCCAGGCCCCGCCGCCGCCCGGCGCCGCACCGGTCGGCCCGTACGACCCCGTCCCCGGTGCCCCGTACGGCGCCCCGGACGCCGGGCAGGCCTACAACGCCGGCGGCTACAACTACCCGCAGCAGCCCGGGTACAGCTACCCCGTCGCGCCCGTCCCGCCCAAGCAGCGCAACCCCGTGATGCTGTGGGGCGGGATCATCGGCGGCGTGCTGGCGATCTCGATCGTGATCGCCCTGGTCGTCCTGCTCAAGGACCCCAAGCCCGCCCCCGAGCCGGGCCCGGGCCCGGTCAGCAGCGGCGGCACCGACAACGGCGGGACCAGCAACGGCCCCACCCCCGCCCCCAAGGGCAGCAACTTCACCGTCGCCTGGAGCGCCCCCAAGCCGGCCGGCGCGGACAGCTCGAACCAGATGCTCGGCGTCTGGGGCACCGACAAGCTCGCCGTGCGCGTCGACAGTTCCGGCATCAAGGCCTACAACCTGACCGACGGCAAGGAGGCCTGGACCATCCCGGCCCCGGCCGGCAGCAAGGAGCTGTGCACCGCCTCGTACGGCGCCAACTCCAAGGGCGTCGCCGCCGTCTCCTTCAACACCGGCGACAGCGACTGCTCCACCGTCGGCGCCGTCGACCTGGCCCAGGGCAAGCTGCTCTGGAGCGTCAAGGTCTCGGCCGACCGGATGTCCTCGCCGACCCTCAGCGTCACCGAGAACGTGGTCGCCGTCGGCGGCAACATGGTCGGCGCCCTGAACATCGCCACCGGCCAGCCGGCCTGGCAGTACCAGCCGCGCGACAAGGACTGCAGCCTGCGCGGCAAGGCGGCCGGCGTCCAGATCGCGGTCAGCGACCGCTGCTACGGCACCAGCGGCCCGAAGTCGCAGCTGGTCATCGTCAACGCCGAGACCGGCAAGCCGGCCAGCACCCCGATCACCCTCACCGGGAGCATCGAGGAGGTCGACTCGGTCATCCAGGACAAGCCGCTGGTGCTGCTGATGTCCAGCGGCCCGCAGGGCGACTACATCCTGCCGTTCGACAAGGAGAACAAGCCGGGCAACCAGATGTCCGTCAAGGAGCCCGGCGCGGACAGCCTGCGGCTCTCCGGCCAGGACGAGGCGCTCACCCGCAACGTGGTCAGCGGCACCACCCTGTACGTCCAGGTCAGCGGCGGCAAGGCGGGCATCAACGCCTACGACCTGAACACCGGCAAGCGGCTGTGGTCGGCCAACTCCGGTTCGGCCAGCAACGACATGCGCCTGGTGGCCGGGACCGACAAGGAGGGCAAGGTCCGCGCGATCGTCGACCAGGGCTACAACAAGCCGGCCCGGCTGGTGACGCTCTCGCCGACCGACGGCTCGATGACCGACCTCGGCACCATGGCCATGCCGAGCAGCATGGGCATCGGCACCAGCAGCTCCGAGTACCTGATCTCGGACAGCGGCAACGAGGTCTACGCCTTCCGCCGCTACAGCGCCAGCGACGGTCCGCTGACCAAGTGGAAGAAGTGACGCCGGCGGTGTGACACCGGGGCGCCCCTCGTCCGGGGCCGGCCCCGCGTCGCGGACCGCAGGACGACCCCCACGGGCGGGGCGGGAACGGGCTGATCGCCCGGGCCCGCCCCGCCCGCGATTTTCCGGCCGCCCCGTCCGTTGGACGTGCGAGGATTCGGACCATCAGTCTGACAAAGGAGTGCAGCGAGTGCCCGGCACAAACCTGACCCGTGAGGAGGCCCGCACCCGGGCCGACCTCCTCCACGTGGACGCGTACGACATCGAGCTCGACCTCGGTTCGGCCCGCGAGGGCGGTACCTTCCGGTCCACCACCGTGGTCCGGTTCACCGCCACCACCCCCGGCGCGGAGACCTTCATCGACCTCGTCGCCCCGAGCGTCGAGGAGATCACCCTCAACGGCGCGCGGCTGGACCCGGCGAGCTTCGCCGACAGCCGCATCCCGCTGCCGGGCCTGGCGGCCGAGAACGAGCTGCGGGTCGTCGCGAACTGCGAGTACACCAACACCGGTGAGGGCCTGCACCGGTTCGTCGACCCGGTCGACGGCGAGACCTACCTGTACACCCAGTTCGAGGTGCCGGACGCCCGCCGGGTCTTCGCCAGCTTCGAGCAGCCCGACCTGAAGGCCACGTTCGCGTTCACCGTGACCGCGCCCGCCGGCTGGGTCGTGGTCTCCAACTCGCCCACCCCGGAGCCGGTCGGCGAGGGCGACACCCGGGTCTGGACCTTCGAGCCCACCGGCCGGATCTCCAGCTACATCACCGCGCTCGTGGCCGGCCCGTACGTCGGGGTCTTCGACACCTACGAGAACGGCGAGCAGAAGGTGCCGCTGGGCGTCTACTGCCGGCCCTCGCTGCGCGAGTTCCTGGACCCGGAGGCCGTCTTCGAGGTCACCAAGCAGGGCTTCGACTACTTCCAGGAGAAGTTCGACTTCCCGTACCCGTTCGCCAAGTACGACCAGCTCTTCGTCCCGGAGTTCAACGCCGGCGCGATGGAGAACGCGGGCGCCGTCACCCTGCGCGACCAGTACGTGTTCCGCTCCAAGGTCACCGACGCCGCCTACGAGGCCCGCGCCGCGACGATCCTGCACGAGCTCGCCCACATGTGGTTCGGCGACCTCGTCACCATGGAGTGGTGGAACGACCTCTGGCTGAACGAGTCCTTCGCGACCTTCGCCGAGGCCGTCTGCCAGGCCGAGGCCCCCGGCTCCAAGTGGCCGCACTCCTGGACCACCTTCGCCAACCAGATGAAGACCTGGGCGTACCGGCAGGACCAGCTGCCGTCCACCCACCCGATCATGGCGGAGATCAACGACCTGGAGGACGTCCAGGTCAACTTCGACGGCATCACCTACGCCAAGGGCGCCTCGGTGCTCAAGCAGCTGGTGGCGTACGTCGGCCAGGACGCCTTCTTCCAGGGCGTCCAGGCGTACTTCAAGCGCCACGCCTGGGGCAACACCCGGCTCAGCGACCTGCTCGGTGCCCTGGAGGAGGCCAGCGGCCGCGACCTCAAGGCCTGGTCCAAGGCCTGGCTGGAGACCGCCGGCATCAACGTGCTGCGGCCGTCGATCACCCTGAACACGGACGGCGAGATCGAGTCCTTCGCGGTGCTCCAGGAGGCTCCCGCGCTGCCCGCCGGCGCCAAGGGTGAGGCCGTGCTGCGGCCGCACCGCATCGCGATCGGCCTGTACGAGCTGAACGGCGACGCGCTGGTGCGCACCGACCGGATCGAGCTGGACGTCGACGGCCCGCGCACCGAGGTGCCCGAGCTGGTCGGCCGGCACCGCCCGGCCGTCGTGCTGCTGAACGACGACGACCTCTCGTACGCCAAGATCCGCCTCGACGAGGACTCGCTGGCCGTCGTCACCGAGAACCTCGGCGGCTTCACCGAGTCGCTGCCGCGCGCGCTGTGCTGGGCCTCCGCCTGGGACATGACCCGCGACGGCGAGCTGGCCGCCCGCGACTACCTGTCGCTGGCGCTGTCCGGCATCGGGCGCGAGTCCGACATCGGCGTGGTGCAGTCCGTGCACCGCCAGGTCAAGCTCGCCCTGGACGCCTACGCCGACCCGCGGTGGCGCGAGGAGGGCCTCGGCCGCTGGGCCGCCGCCGCGGAGGAGCACCTGCGCGCCGCCGAGCCCGGCAGCGACCACCAGCTGGCCTGGGCCCGCGCCCTCGCCGCGGTCGCCCGTACGGACGGTCAGCTGGGCCTGCTCGCCGGGCTGCTGGACGGCTCGGTCGAGGTCAAGGGCCTCGCGGTGGACACCGAGCTGCGCTGGTCCCTGCTCACCCGCCTCGCGGCCACCGGGCGGGCCGACGAGGCCGCCGTCGCCGCCGAGCTGGAGCGGGACAACACCGCGGCCGGCCAGGAGCACGCGGCCACCTGCCGCGCCGCCCGGCCGACCGCCGAGGCCAAGGCGGAGGCCTGGGCCTCGGTGGTGGAGTCCGACAAGCTGACGAACTATGTGCAGGAAGCGGTCATCGCCGGCTTCCAGCAGTCCGACCAGCGGGAGCTGCTCGCGCCGTACGCGGCGAAGTACTTCGCGGCGGTGAAGCGGATCTGGGAGACCCGCAGCCACGAGATCGCGCAGCAGATCGTCGTCGGGCTGTACCCGTCCCTGCAGGTCAGCCAGGAGACGCTGGACGCGACCGACGCGTGGCTGGCCTCGGCCGAGCCGTCCCCGGCGCTGCGGCGCCAGGTCGTCGAGGCGCGGGCGGGCGTCGAGCGCGCGCTCAGGGCCCAGGCGGCCGACCGTGCGGCGGGCGGCCGCTGACGGTCCCCCGGAACCACGGAGGGGCGCCGGACGGGATCGTCCGGCGCCCCTTCGGGGTCGTGCGGGTCCTGGTGGACGTGGAACCGTCCGGATGGACGGCGTGCGGGTCCCGGCGGACCCGGCGACTACTTCTTCTTGCCCTTGCCGTACGGCAGGCCGGCCAGCCCGGCGATCACCGCGAAGGCCACGAGCGGAAGAAACACGAACAGGCCGAGGGTCTCACCGACACTCAGGCCGGAGCCCGGGTCGTCACCGTCGTCCCGGGCGAAGGCCATGGCGGGCGACGTCAGCAGCATCATCAGCGTGACCGTTGCGGAGACCGCGCCGGCTCGCAAAGCGTTCCTCTTGTCCACGTTTCCAACTTACTCGCTGCTTATGGGAGGGCGCGCGTCGGGGTCGGCCTGACGGCTCCGGGCGGGGGCGGGGACGGGGCGGGGAGGCCTGCGGTGGGGGCGGGGGCGGGGACGGGGCGGCCTGCGGCGGGTCGGGCGGGGCGGTGGCCTCGGTCAGGGCC
>NZ_JBEXJK010000049.1:0-31834 GCF_040609095.1 Kitasatospora sp. NPDC004799 | reverse complement strand
ACTCTCCCCGCTCCCCACACCCACCTTCTGCGGGGGCACCGCACGCGGGCCCGGCCGACTTCCTGTGCACCGGTTGCCGTCAGGAGGCGGAGGGCAGCAGCGCGGCGACCTCGGCCAGCACCCGGGCGGCCGGCGCCGGGTGGACGAGCCAGCGCAGGTGGCTGCCGTCGAGCGTGCGGACGTCGAAGGGGTTGCCGGGGGTGAGCGCGTCGCCCTCGCGGATCAGCCGGTCCTGCATGGCGGGCGGGATGCTGGTGTCGTCGGCCAGCCGCACGTACGTCTTGGGCACCCGGCCCCAGGTCGCGGCCTGGGCCCGGTCGGCGGAGGTGCCGACGTCGAGGTTCTCGTCGGGCTGGAAGGTGTTGAGGAAGGTCCGGAACTCGTCGTCGGTGAGGTCGGCGGCGAAGGCCTGCCGGAACGCGGCGAGCGCCGTCGGGTCGGCGGTGCGGAAGTTGACCCGGAGCAGGCCGAGTTCGGCCGGGTTCCCGGCGAGCGCGGCGGCGAAGGCCCCCGCGTCCACGGAGGCCATCTCCGGCTGGGCGTAGTAGTCGTTCACGTCCAGGTCGACGGGGCACCAGGCGGAGACGTAGACGATCCGGTCGACCAGGTCGGGCCGGGCGTTGGCGACGGCGGTGGCCGTGATGCCGCCCCTGCTGTGGGAGACGAGGACGGTGGGCCCGTTCCGCTTGGCCCGTTCGAGCACCTCGATCACCCGGGCGGCGTTGTCGGCGAGCGTGACCCCCTTGATGCCCCCCGGCTCGGCGGCGAGCGCGCCGAGGTCCTGGGGAGCCTGGTAGGCGGCGGGGTAGGTCGCCTCGAAGCCGTGCCCCGGAAGGTCGACCGCGACGGAGCGGTGCCCGAGCAGGGCGAGCTCGGCCTGCAGCGGCGCGAAGGAGAACGAGTTCGCGAAGGCCCCGTGGACGAGGACGAAGGTCGGCAGATTCTGCATGACCCCACCCTCCACCAGAACGATCTTGGGAACAAGATCGAACTGAGGGTGGATCAGCTCAGCCGGGCGGGCGCGCCCACGACCTCCTGCGGTCCCCCCGGGGTCGTCCCCCCGGTGCTCCGGCGCAGGTACCGGCGCCGCACCCCCTCCGCCGCGAGCAGCGACGCCGGGACGGCCGCGATCGGCACCGTCCACCACGGCAGGCCGGCTGTGAACGCGAGCACGGCGGGCGCGCCGCAGGCGAGCAGCGTCCAGAGGAAGATCGGCCGGCCGAGGGCGAGGGTCCCGGGGCGGCCGGTGAACAGCCGCGCGCCCAGGAGGCCGGCGAGCACCGCCACCAGCGCGGTGAAGGTGCCCATCGCGGCGGTGAACTGCATCTCGTCGCGGGGTTCGTCGGCGGTGGCCTGCGCGACGCCGGCCCGCTCCAGGCGCACGATCCGGCCGCGCCATACCGTGCCGTCCACCTGGTCGCCGGGCTTCAGCTCTTCCAGCAGCGGCCCGGGGTCGCCGAACAGCACCTTCCCGGTCCAGCGCGGCGCGGTCAGCGTCGCCCGGAACTGGGAGTTCCTGACCTGGTCCCGGACGACCGTGTCGCTGACGGTGAACGGCGCGGTGCGCACGCACTCCGTGCCCACCGCGCGCGGGTCCCCGGCCGGGCAGACCGCGGCGGCGGTGTAGGCGCGGTACCGGCCGGCGTCGTGCGGCACCTTGTCGGTGAACAGGTACCAGGCGGCCGTCGCCGGGGCCAGTGCCGCCGCGGCGAGCAGCGCGCCGCCGACGCGGGTCCATGCTGTGGGACGGTGGTTCATCACACTTCTCCCCCCGTGCCAGCCTGCGGACACGGCGGACACAGCTGTCCGTCGACCAGGCTTCCCCGGCACTCCTCCGGGCACGTTACCGGATCCCGATCGGGCTGCACCCACCGGTTCGGTCACCTGTGGAACAGACGCTTCTTGGGGGGAACGGCGGGCTCCCGGGCGAGCACCAGTTCGGCGACGGAGATGCGCAGGTGCTGGGTGTGCTCGGTCGGCTCGGCGGAGCGTTCGTGCCGCACCAGGCGGGACTTCTCCACGAGCCAGCTCGTCGGGGACGTCCGGAACACGAGCCGCCCCTCCTCCTCGGGCAGGCTGCCACTCAACGAGGTGCGGCTGATCTCCTCGGCCCGGGCGATGGCCGCTGCCTGTCCGCCTTCGACGGGGACCTTGGCCACCAGGTCCCAGGTGTTGTCGCCGCCGTACGACTCGTTGGCCTCCACCAGCACGTACCAGCTCATGTCCCCGCCCCCGTGTGCTCCGCGTGTGCGCGCCCAACCTCTCCGGGGAGAGGCACAGGGCCCCTGCTATTGTGCGCCGATGTCAATGATCAAACAGTTCCAGGTGACCTTCGACTGCGCGGAACCCGCGCGCCTCGCCTCCTTCTGGTGCGAGGTGCTGGGGTACGTCGTGCCGGCGGTCCCGGAGGGCTTCGCCTCGTGGGAGGAGTACCACCGCTCGCTGCCGCCCGAGGACGAGGTCTACTTCGCGTGTACCGATCCCTCGGGTGTGGCCCCGCGCCTGCTCTTCCAGCGCGTTCCCGAAGGCAAGGTCGTCAAGAACCGGGTCCACCTCGACGTGCGGGTCGGCACCGGGCTCGTGGGTGACGAGCGCCTGGCCACCCTCGAGGCCGAATGCGCACGGCTGATGGCGCTCGGCGCGAAGCACGTGCTGACGCAGCGCGCCGACGGCGTCAACGAGTCCTGCATCACGATGCAGGACATCGAGGGCAACGAGTTCTGCCTCGCCTGATCTTCTCCGCCGGGACTGCGCGGTGGGGAGCCGCCGCCGTCGGTGACCGTGATGTGTCCGGCCGACGGCGGCCTTGGCCCCGGATCCCTCCCCTGCGCTTCCCGGCCCCGTCGTCGTCGCGGTTGCCGGGCAGGGGCCGGCCGACCACGTGGTGTGCCGGTACGCGGCCACCAGGAGCACCCGGACTTCCAGGGACGGCCTCCACGGTCGGCCGCGGCCCGGCGCGCCGCCGCCCTCAGGTGCGGGCGGTCTGGGCGGTGGCCTGGGTGCGGCAGTGGGCGAGGGCGTACCTGATGCGGGAGTCGGCGTTGGGGGAAGCGGCGAGGAGTTCGCCGGCGGTGACGAGGGTGGCCCAGTAGGTGGCCGGATCACCGGTGCGGGCGAGGGGACGGGCGGCCGCGAGGGAGAGGTAGGCGGCGGTCAGGTTGCCGGTGGTGAACCAGCGGGTGAGGCCGTGCTGGTGGCCGGGCCGGATGCCGCCCATGGCGTCGACGGCGACCAGGAAGAGGCGGACCACGGCGAGTTCGGTGTCGGTGAGGGAGACCGGGACGTCGAACACGCCGAGGGCCTCGAGGAGTTCGCCGGTGTCGGTCTCGGAGCCCGTGCGGGGGTCGGCGAGGAGGGCGTCGTAGCAGTCGTTGAGGCGGCGCGTGGTCTCGGCCAGGGGGATCGACAGGGCGAGGCAGACGGCGCGGGCGGAGGGGAGGGGCTTGCGGGTGCGCTTGGCCAGGAGGGCGTAGGTGTCGGCGGGGGTGCGGCCGCGGGATAGGGCGTGGCCGGCGAGGGTCGTGAGGTGCATGGCGGCTGGGGCTTTCAGACGGTGACGAGGGCCGGGACGGGGGCGGGGGCGACGAGGGCCCAGACGAACTTGCCGATGCCGCCGGGGCGCAGGGCGCAGCCCCAGCGTTCGGCGAGTTCGTCGACGAGGAAGAGGCCGCGCCCGTGTTCGTCGTCCGGGGTGGCGGCGTGGAGGGTGGGGTGGCCGGAGCTGGCGTCGTGGACTTCGAGGCGCAGGCGGGAGCCGGTGAGGGAGAAGCGGATCTCGATGTGGCGGTCGTCGGGGGCGTCGGAGTGCTGGACGGCGTTGGCGAAGAGTTCGCCGAGGAGGAGTTCGGCGGTGTCGCTGTAGCGCTCGCCGGAGGGGAGGCCGGAGAGGTAGGCGCGGAGCAAGTAGCGGGCCAGGGGGGTGGATTCGACGCAGGAGTCGAGGCGCGCGACGAACATGCGGGGGCGGCGGGCAGCGAGCATGGGGGGACCTCGGAGGGGGGTGGAGAGGAGTGCGAAGGGGGCGCGATGTAACGCTATGCACGCGAAAGATTGCTTTCCGGTGTCAATGATGGGGGTGCCGGAGTTACGGTTGCGACCAAATCCGAGTGCGGTGATCCGTGGCACCTAAGGGGGATTCGCATGGCACACCGGCGTCTTGGGGCCGGCCCGACGTCGAGCCCGGCGGAGATGTTCGGCGAAGCGCTCCGCTTCGCGCGTGAGCGAGCCGGCTACACGCAGGAGCAGCTGGGGGAGCTCCTGAACTTCTCTCGAACGGTGGTCACGCGGTTCGAGAGCGGGAGGAGGTCGATGGATCGGGAGACCGTCGAGAGGGCCGACGAGATCCTGGCCATGGGGGGTCTGCTGGTCCGGTTGTGGGAGCGGGTGGACTGGCAGGCGGATATCGAAAGTCCGGACTGGTTCGAGAAGTTCATGGAACTGGAGGACGAGGCGCTGGCGATCCGGGTGCTTCAGTACTCTCGGATCAATGGTTTGTTGCAGTGCGAGGAGTACGTTCGTGCGATGTTCGCGACTGGAAACGCGCGCAACAACCCGAAGTTGCTAGCCGAGCGGATTGAGACCCGGCTTAGTCGGCAGCGCCGTTTCCTGGTCCCTGACGGACCTACCCTCATGGTGGTGCTGGACGAGGGGGCGATCCGTACGGTCGTCGGCGGACCGAGCGTCATGAGGCGCCAGATGGAGCACTTGCTTGCAGTGACCGACCGGTCGAACGTCATTGTGCAGGTCTTGCCGTTCGGTCGCCCGCTCCTGGCCGCACCATCCTCCTCCATGGTGTTGCTGCTGATGCCGGACGGGAGGGAGTGGGTGTACTCAGAGAGCCTGTATCGCGGGCACTTCAGTGATGTTCCGTCAGTTGTCGAGGGGGCTAGGAAGGAATTTGACCTGGTGCGCGCCGGTGTACTCTCGCCAGGGGATTCTCGTGCCCTGATCGCCGACGCGATGGAGGAGTACCGTTTTGCAGAACACCGATCTCAGGAAGGCTGCTTGGCGGAAGAGCAGCTACAGTGGCAACGACGGGGGCGAGTGCATCGAGGTGGCCCTCGGATTCCGGTCCGGCGCCGTCCCGGTGCGTGACTCCAAGGACCCGCACGGTCCGGCCCTCGTCTTCTCTAGCTCCTCCTGGAGCGCCTTCATTGATGCCGTCCGCACCGGCGACCTCCCGACCGAAGGCTGATCCACCCCTCAACGCCCCTTGGGGCGGGGCGCCGACCGGGTGCCCCGCCCCAATGTGTTCGTGTCAGAGCACGGCAAGCCGGTCCACCAGCAGCTCCGCCCTCCGCTCCGCATCCCCCGCCGGCAGTCGTCCGGCCCGGGTCAGCGTCGCCAGCCCGTGCAGCGACGCCCAGAACACCTCGGTGAACAGCCCCGGGTGGACGCCCTCCCCGGCCACCTCCTCCAGCGTCTCCAACAACGCCGCGAAACCGTCCTTCAGCGCCTCGGGCGTCTCCTCCTGCGCGAACGCCAGCCCTCCGTCGAGCTGGAACATCGCGTCGTAGACCGCCGGATTGCGCTCGGCGAAGTCGAGGTAGGCGCGGGCGAGCGCCGTGACCCTCGCGCGCGGTCCCTCCGAGGCCGCACCCGCCGTCGCTGCCCGCAGCGTCACGGCCAGCTCGGCCGCGCCCTCCAGGGCCACCGCGCCGATGATCTCGCGTTTGCCGCGGAAGTGGCTGTAGAGGACGGGTTGGCTGTACTCGATCCGCTCCGCGAGCCGGCGCGTGGTGACCGCGTCCCAGCCCTGCTGCTCGGCGAGTTCGCGGGCCGTCGCCACGATGAGGCGCTCGCGCGCCGCCCGTTCGCGTTCCTTGCGTTCCTGTACCGACATGACCTGAATCCTAGCACCGCTAGACAATCAAGCGGCAGCAGCGCTAGCGTTGCCCCATCACCTAGCAACGCTAGATCTCAGGGGGTCGCCATGCTCAGCACGCTTCAGGTCTTCACCGTCGTGTCCGTCGGTCTGATGGTCGGAGTGGAGTTCTCCGTCGCCTTCATCGTCAACCGGATCCTCAAAGCTCTCCCCGGCGACGCCGGCCTGCTCGGCCGTGCTCACGGCGGCCGGATGCTCGGGGCCCTGATGCCGTTCTGGTACATCGGCTCGCTCGTCCTGAGCGGGATCTGGGCCGTCATCGGCTGGAGCCACCACGGCGCCGGCCTGGTCGTCGGCGCCGCCGGGCTGCTGATCGTGAGTGTGCTCATGTCGGTCGCGCTGCTCGTCCCGATCAACAACCGGGCCAAGACCTGGACCGCCGAGAACCGGCCCGCGGACTGGCAGGAGCAGGGCGACCGCTGGGACCGCTACCACTACGTCCGCGTCGCCGTCATCGTCGCGGCCTTCACCCTGCTGGTCGCCGCCCTCGTCTGACGCCGGCTCCCGCAGGCGCCGCCACCTGCGGGAAGCGGCCCCGCCCGTTCGCCCGGGGGTGGTCGGAGGCACCCCTCCGGATGGTCTATAGTTTTCCTCATCACCCAGATGCGCGGGTGGCGGAATAGGCAGACGCGCTGGATTCAGGTTCCAGTGCCCGAAAGGGCGTGGGGGTTCAACTCCCCCCTCGCGCACAAACCGGAACGGCCGGTCGATCTTCGGATCGACCGGCCGTTCGGCTTTCCGGCGTCCATGACCATCCGTCACTTATAGTGATCGAATGTTTCCTTCGGGTGGCGACGAGGCGATGTTCGCGGCGGAGACGGCCGCGGAGGGCGGGCTGCGGGAGGCCCTGCAGCGGCTGGCCGCCGGCACCTGCGCGATCGTCCGGGTGCCGGACCTGCTCCAGGGCGCCCTGGGCGACCTCGTCGCCCGCGTCGATCGGGCCGATTTCGAGCCCTACGACGAGGAGCGGCTCGATCCGCCGATCCTGAAGTTCGGCCCCGCGGTCTACGACTACTACACCCGGGGCCAACTCGCGGACGCCTACTGGGAGATGGCGGAGCGGGCCCGCAGCGCCGTACTCGATCTCTACGGCGGTGCCGACCCGGCGGCGGCCGTCCTGCGTCGGCTGGGAACCGAACTCGGCATCCCGGTGCGCCCCGCGACCATCGGCGGGCGGCCGCTGCACGTGGGCATCCTCCGGGAGTTCCCGACCGGCTCGAAGATCCACTACGACGAGGTGGTGCGGGAGTTCCCCGGGCACCTCGACAACGAGCCCCTCGTGCAGCTCGCCTTCAACCTGCACCTCACCGCCGCCGAGCGCGGCGGCGCGCTGACCGTCTGGCGGCACCGCTGGATCCCCGCCGACGACACCCGCAAGGACGGCTACGGCTGGGCCCCCGAGGTCGTCGCCGACGTGCCCTCGGCCACCGTGCTGGCCGGGCCCGGCGACGGCGTCTTCTTCGACTGCCGCAACTTCCACCAGGTCCAGGACTTCGAGGGCGGCCGCCGGATCGCCCTCGCCTTCTTCCTCGGATTCACCATGAACGGCGAACTGATCGCCTGGTCCTGACCGACGAACCGGAACGGCCGGTCGATCCTCGGACCGACCGGCCGCTCCGGTGGTGCGTGCTCCTGTCCTCACCCCTCCGGGGCGAGACAGATGACGTCGTCCGGGGTGTTCGCCACGCCGTAGAGACAGGAGAAGCCGGGGAAGGGGCCGAGCCGCGGCTGGATGTAGGCGCCCTGGAACGGCCCCGACGCGGGGGCGCCGTTCGAGGCGACGCAGTTGTTGAAGCCGGAGATCGGGGCCTCGACCAGGTCGCAGGTGTAGGTCGGGGTCTCCTGCGCGGAGGCGGAGGGTGCGGTGAGCGCGGCCGCGCCCAGGGTCAGAGCGGCGATCGCCGTCGAGGCGATGAGGTGTCGAATCTGCACGGGAAGTTCCTTCGGTCGGTGCGGGGTCGCACGCGTACAGCTTCGAAGGGCGGTCACCGCGAGGCCATCGGACGGCCTGCATTCGTGTGGAGTGCCGTGCGGGCCCGATGGGTTCCGGCCGGTCAGGTGGCCTGCCGCTGCCGCCGGCGGTAGTTGCGCATGGACACCTGGGAGCCGCAGCCGGGGCTGCAGTACAGCCCGCCCCCGTTGCGGGTGCGGTCCAGGAACCCGAAGTGGCACGGGGGGTTCCGGCAGGCCTTGACGCGCCCCCAGTCGCCGCTGCGGGCGAAGGTCGTCACCGCGGCCAGGACGGTGCCGAACACGCGCTCCACCCCGGTCTGCGGGGACGCCAGCTCGACGCCGCCGGCCGTGACCACCGTCGCCAGCGGGTAGAGCGAACCCGCGCGCCGCAGGTGCCGCTCGGCGCGCCGCAGCGGCTCGCCCAGGCTCTCCTCGTCGCCCGAGTGGGCGAGCAGCACGGTCACCAGGGCGTCGCGCAGCTCGCGCGCGGCCGCCGCGTCGGCGTCGGTCGCCACGGTGCCGCCGCCGGAGCCGTCGGAGTCGCCGGAGCTGTCGGAGCCGCCGAACCCGCCGAACCCGTCGTGCTCCGCCAGCCAGGCCGTGAACGAGTCCCCGTCCCCGAACAGCTCCGGCCGACCGGTCCCGTCCGCGCGGGTGTTCACGAACGCGAGCACGGTCTCCACCGCCGGTGTGAGGTCGCGCGGGCTGAGTCCCGGAGATCCGGTCGTCGTACTGCTCATGCCCTCACCCTACCTCGCCGGAATGAGTCCCTAATCCGTCTCGCGGGCAACCTGGAGCGCCCTCGACCTTGACGAGTTGCGAGCTAACTCATTACGGTCGCAACATGACTCAGGCATCCACCCAGCAGACCACCCACCCCCGCACCTGGCTGATCACCGGCGCGACGTCCGGCATCGGCCGCGAACTGACGCTCCAGGCGCTCGAGAGCGGCGACGCCGTCGCGGCACTCGCCCGCGACACCGCCCCCCTGGACGAACTGGCCGGCGCGTACGGCGAGCGCCTGCTCCCCGTCCCGGCGGACGTGCGGGACGAGCAGGCCGTCCGGGAGGCGGTGGAGCGCACGCTCGCCCGCTTCGGCCGCATCGACGTGGTGGCCAACAACGCCGGCTACGGACTGTTCGGAGCCGTCGAGGAGGCCTCCGACGCGCAGGTCCGCGCGGTGTTCGACACCAACGTCTTCGGCGTTCTCAACGTGCTCCGCGCGACGCTTCCGGTGCTCCGCGCCCAGCGCTCCGGGCACATCCTCCAGGGCTCCTCCGTCTACGGGCAGTCCGCCCACCCCGGCGTCGGCCTGCTGGCCGCGACCAAGCACGCGGTGGAGGGGCTGACGGACGCGCTCGCGGCCGAGGTCGCACCCCTCGGCATCAAGGTCACGGTCGTCCAGCCCGGGATGACCGCGACCCCCTTCCTGACCAACCTCGACGTCGCGGCCGGCCTGGCCGACTACGACGGGACCGTCCGCGAGGTGCAGAAGGGCATCGGCGAGCTGCCGGCCTCCGCGTTCTCCGCCGCGGCGCGGATCGCCGAAGGCATCCGGACCGCCGTCGACAGCGACAACCCCCCGCTGCGCCTCGCTCTCGGCACCGCCGGCGCCACGGGCATGCGCACCGCCCTGGAGGCGCGCCTCGCGGACCTGGACGGCTGGAAGGCCGTGACCGACGCCGTCGACAGGTGACCTCAAGTCCCGCCGGGGGCCGTGGCGTTGACGGCCGCGGCGCCCCCGGCGGCCGCTCCGGTCAGCGGGACCGGAGCGGCCGGGCCCAGCGGTCGCCCTCGGTGAGGTACGGCCAGGGGGTGGCGGTGCGCCGGAAGGTGGACCAGCGGAAGGCGGGCTCCGGGTCGTCCCACCACCAGTCGATGGTGGGGATGCCGGGCGGCCCGGAGGGGGTCCCGGCCGGGCGCTCATGGGTGACCGTGACGGGCGGCAGCGGGGTGTGCGAGGTGCCGCGGCGGTACCGGACGCAGTGCCGTCCGAACGCGATGCTGCCGGCGGCCATGTCCAGCCCGGCGTCCAGGTAGCGCCGCAGGTCCGGGCTCGCGGTCGGTGCGAGGGTGCGGCGGAGGTGCACGGCCCGGGCCGTGACCCGGTTGGTGAGCCCGATCAGCCGCGCTGCCCCCTCCAGTAGCTCGCAGCCGGTCTCGGCCCGGAGGGCGTCGAGGAGGTTCACGTCGCCGGAGTCGTCCGCCTGCTCCTTGGCGTAGGAGAACACGTCGTTGTGGAGGGCGACGAGGAGGCCGGCGGCCTCGGTGAACGCCCGGACCTCGGGCCGGTGGAACTCCGCGTCGGGGACGTGCAGGTCGTGGGTGGCCAGCAGCCCGGTGACCGTGGGGACGACGCCGGCCGCGTTGATCCGGCAGGCCACCGCGTCGTTGAGCCGGGTGCGGACCGACGCGTCCTGGCCGGCGACCTCCCAGGCGACGCCCGTCGTGTAGCTCTTCAGCGCGTCCGCGAACCGGCGGAACTGGGTGGGCGTGCACGCGTCGTGCAGGCGCCGCAGGAAGTCCTCCGAGTCGCGGCGGCCACCATGCGCGCATCCTGCCAGCCGGGCCGCAGTGCCGGGGCCGGGACGGCGCGGGCGAGCGCGGGCGAGTGCGGCCCTGCACAGGAAGTCGGCCGGTCCGACTTCCTGTGCAGGGCCGTCTCTCCGGGCCCGTGGCTCCGTCGCTCCGCATGATCGCCTCACTACCTTGAGCGCCACCGGCGGGCCGCAACGGGGCGGTCCCGCTCCGGCCGAAAGGAAGTGGCCCGCATGAAGCGCCGCACCGCAACCGTCCTCGGGGCCTGGCTGGCAGCCGTCGCCCTCGCCGTCTCGGTGCCGAACACCGCGTACGCGGCCAAGGGGGTGCTGATCATCGACGGGGCGGTGCACCAGGACCCGAGCGGGTGCATCACGCTGGGCGACTTCGTCCCACCGGTGGTGACCAACTACACCGACCAGTTGGTCCAGGTGTGGACCGGGGTGGACTGCTCGGGCCGGATCGAGACGCTCATCGTCCCCGACCGGACCTACGCGGTGATCGCCGGCCGGAGCGTCTTCGTCCCCTGACGCCGCGCCGGGCCCGCGCCGCCGTGAAGCGCGCCGCGCAGGAAGTCGGCCGGGCCGACTTCCTGGGCTTCGACGGGCCGATCGGCCGTCACTAGTTGACGCTGACGGCGCTCCAGGCGGCCGCGACCGCGTTGTACTCGGTGCCGCCGGCGCCGTACAGGTCGCGGGCCGCGTTCAGCGAGGCGGTGCGGGCGCCCTGGTAGTTGGTGGTGGAGGTCATGTAGACGGTCAGCGCGCGGTACCAGATCTTGGCGATCTTCTGGTTGCCGACGCCCGTCACGATGGAGTTGTTGCAGGTCGGGCTGTTGTAGGTGACGCCGTTGACGGTCTTGCTGCCGCTGCCCTCACTGG
Organism: Kitasatospora sp. NPDC004799; assembly: GCF_040609095.1. Lineage (NCBI taxonomy): Bacteria > Bacillati > Actinomycetota > Actinomycetes > Kitasatosporales > Streptomycetaceae > Kitasatospora > Kitasatospora sp. NPDC004799. The sequence continues at coordinate 20,578 of NZ_JBEXJK010000049.1, read as the reverse complement.
CCAGGTAGAACCAGTGGTTGCCGACGCCCGAGGAGTAGTGCACGTCGAGCGTGCCGACCGTGCTGCTCCAGCAGTTCGCCGAGCGGCCGTCCAGCGAGGGCTTGTCGAAGCGGCGCAGCCACGGCGGGGTGGACTGGTCGCTGAACAGGTAGTCGGGGGTGTCGATGGCGTTGTTGGCGTACCACTCGACCATGGTGCCGAAGATGTCGCTGGTCGACTCGTTGAGGCCGCCGGACTCGCCGCTGTAGCGCAGCCCGGCCGTGGCGCTGGTGACGCCGTGGGTCATCTCGTGGCCCATGGTGTCCAGGTCGACCTGCTCCGGGTCGGTGGTGCCGTTGCCGTCACCGGTCATCATGCAGAAGCAGCCGTCGGACCACGAGGCGTTGTCCCACCGGGTGCCGACGTGCACGAAGACGGTGGCCGCCTTGCCGTCGTTCTTGATGCCGCTGCGGCCGTGGACGTTCTTGTAGTAGTCGTACGTCCAGGCGGTGTTGGCGTGGGCGTCGACGGCGGCGGTGGCGCGGTCGGTGGAGAACTTCTTCCCGTCCCCCCAGATGTTGTCGGCGTCGGTGAAGCGGGTGCCGGAGCTCGCGGTGATGGAGCCCGCGGAGACGTTGTTGGCGTCCTTGGTGACGTGGCCGCGCACCGGGTCGGTCAGGGTGTAGCCGCCGCTGATCGGGGTGGTGTCGATGGTGATCGTGCCGGTGTACTCGGAGTTGCCGGTGCCCGAGGCCTGGTGCTCGGCGTCGTAGGACTCGATCTGCTCGCCGGTGGTGGCGTCGGTGACGACGACCCGGCCGGCCGGCTGGCCGTTCTCGCCGCTGCCCTTGACGGTGGTGCGCCAGGCGAGGTGCGGGGTGCCGTCGGCGGCCCAGACGACCAACTCGGGGGTGCTGACGGCGTCCTGGATGCCGGGGGAGACGGAGAGCGCGTGCGCGGCGCTGGCCTGGGCGGGCACCAGGGGGACGGTGGACTTCACGGTGGGGTCGTGGGCGGCCGCCCGGCTGGAGTCCGTGAACCGGCCCTTGGGGTCCTGGTGGACGACCAGGTCCCCGCCGATCACCGGCAGGCCCTGGTAGGTGCGGTCGAAGCGGACGTGCGAGGCGCCGTCGGGGTCGAGGACGACGTCCTTGAGCAGGAGGTCCTGGCTCGACCCGAAGCCGAACACGTCCGCGTGGTCGGCGACGTTGGCGAGGGCCCGGGCGATCGCGGTGTCCCGCGAGTCGATGGCGGGGGAGGTGGCGGCGGCGGTGGTCGGGATCGCGAGGGCGGCGAGGGCGGTGACGACCGCCACGGCGACGGCCGCGAGGGGACGGCGGGGGCGGCGGGAGCGGGGAGTGGTGCTCACTCGGACTCCAGGGGTGGTAGCAGTGGGGGAGGGCTACCACCGAGAGTGACGACGGACCGTCAACTCCCGCCAGGGGAAGGGACATAACGTTGCCAAGTCGTATCCTCGTGTCCAAAGGGGTGGAACGTCGCAAACCACCCCATGCTTTCCTCGCGACGATCGAACGCCGCGCTCATCGGCTCTGCGGGCCTCGCGCACGGCGCAGAACCGCGAGGACGGCCGCGCCGGTGGCGGCGGCGAGCGCGAGGAGTACGGTCACGGTCACCGCGTCGGGGTCGGTGACCGGCTGGCCGCGCAGCGCCTGCGCGAGCAGTAGGAGCACCAGGCCCAGGTAGGCCAGGGCGGCGGTCCACATCAACGCGACCCGGTGGCGCTCGGGCACCCCGGGGAGCCCGGTGGCCAGGAGGAAGCCGATCAGCGGCAGCACCTGGAGCGCGTGCAGGCCGGCGAAGTGGGGGATCCGCAGGTCGCCCCCGTGGGTGCTCCAGTCGGTGACGGGAAGCCCCGGGCCGCCGTCGGCGAGCCCGACGGTGTGCCCGCCGACGATCGGCATGCCCTCGCCCCGCCGGGCGGCCGCGAGCTGTTCGGAGGTGGGCGTCGTCATCAGGAACCCGAGGGCCATGCCCAGCGCCGACATGGCCATGCCCAGCCGCAGCCCCCAGGCGAACACCGGCGGCTGCACGCGCTGGCGCAGCAGCAGCACGACCGTCGCCACGGCCATCGCCCAGGCGGCGGCGATGAAGGCGGCCATCGTCATCCAGACCGCCGTCGACGTCGCCGTACCGAAGTTGAAGTGGCTGGTGGTGCCGGACGCCGCGGCGGCGGCGATCAGGCCCATCTCGACGACCAGCGACACGGCCGTCACCCGGGAGACGACCCGCACGAGCCGGTCGTGGCCGCGGACGAAGGTGAGCAGCCACAGCAGGGTGAGGGCGTAGACGGTGATCGAGAGCGCGAAGCGGGCCGGCTTCGCCCAGGCGGGCTGCCCGGTGATCGACCGGGGGTCCGCGATCAGGCCCACCAGGGCGATGGCCAGCATGACGGCCATCAGGACGGCCGTGCCGGCCAGCGGCCGGTTCGTCGTCCACGCCGTCGTCCACGCCCGCCGCGCGAGCTCGGCGGGCCTGCGTTCCGGTGCCATGTGCTGCCTTTCCCTGTGACCCTGCGACCCTTCGCGGAAAGGGCCGGCCGACCTCGCGGTCGACCGGCCGTTCCGTCCTTCCGGGAGCCCCTCGCCGGGATCCAGCGAGCCATGGGCCGCCACCGGTCGCAAGCGGCCCGGCCGTCCGAACAGCCGCGACAGGGCGTCGGAAACACCGCGACGACCTGCGCGGATCGGCGATCGGGTGATCACCTCGCGAGGTCGTTCGGGCGGAGCAGGCGGTTCGCCGGGGGAAAGCGGAGGCGGCCGGCCGATCCGGGGGACCGACCGGCCGCCGGGTTCACCGGGCGGGCCGGGTCACCGGGTTTCCGAGCGGAAGTCCCAGTGGAGCCCGAAGGTGCCGGAGCCGGGGCCGCTGATCACCGCCGCGTTCGTCACCGGGCTCTTGGCGAGGTCCAGGTGCTCCGAGGCGCTGGTGTGGTTGGTCAGCAGGGTGCCCTGCGAGCCGTCGGGGGTGTCGCACCACAGGTAGCCGTCGTCGTTGGGGCGGAAGTCGCCCACGGTGACGGAGCTGCCGCTCTGCGGGTCCCGCGGGTGGGCCGCGGTCGAGTTGAGGTACCGCCCGTTGTGGACCAGGTAGAAGCAGTTGTCGCTGCCGCTCCTCCCTGCGGAGATGATGCCGAACTGCTGGGTGCCGCTGCCCTGGACGTACGGAGCCAGGAACACCGGGTAGGGGACCGCCGCCTGTTCGTCGACCGCGAGGGCCGAGGAGGAGCCGGTGTCCGTCGAGACGATCTGGGCGGTGCCGGACGCCTCGCGCGGGTCCTGGAGGAACCAGCGCTGGGCGACCGAGCCGTCCTCGTCGCGACCCACCAGGTTCTGGCCCGCGCCGAGGTCGGTGAGGAACTGCCGGGTGGCGTAGTTCTGCAGGGTGAAGGTGCCGTCGTCGTGGTAGACCGGCGACCAGAGCTGGTCCACCGACGCGGTCGGCCACAGCACCATCCGCGCGTCGCGGGCTCCGTTCTCCTGGCCGACGTAGCGGCCGGCGAAGGGCGCGTACGGGTGGAACAGCCGGTAGTAGCCGGGGTACTCCGGGTCGGCGGTCACGCTGAGGACCTGGGACTGCAGGTTGGACCGGGCGATCGGCAGGTCGGTGACCACGTGGCTGTTCGAGGTGACGGCGGCCACGTTGGTGGTGAGGGCGCTGCGCAGCAGGATCTGGTTCGGCACCTGCGGTTGCGTCCCCTGCCCGACCGTCGGCGCGTTCGGCAGGTTGCCGACCTCGTACACGACGGGGTAGTGGTCCGACGAGTCGATGGGGAGCCGGAGGGCTCCGGTGATGACGCCCTGCTGCTGGCCGACCGGGGTGACGGCGTAGTCGAGGATCCTGCGGGTGTCGCTCGCGATCCGGTCCACCGGGTGCGTGGGCTGGGACTGGGCGCGGACGTTGAACGATCCCTGGACCGCGGGCTGCAGGTTCGCCGGTTCGCGGTTGTAGTCGCCGAGGGCGACCCACGGCAGGCGGGTTGGCCCCATCTGCTGCCCGATGATGTCCAGGAGCTGCGGGTCGTCGTTGCCGTGGCCCCCGGAGCTTCCGTGCAGCGAGTAGTAGACGACGCCGTCGACGTTGACGCCGAGCGCGGGCCGGGAGTCCCAGTTGTTGGTGATGAGGGCCTCACGGGTGGTGTACACGCTGTTCCGGTCGACCCGGGTGCGGCTGAAGACGGCCACGTTGACCCGCCCGAACGGTTGGCCGGCGTCGGTGTCCGTGTGCAGCCAGTACAGCCAGCCCGTGGGCCGGCCCGCGCTCCCGATCCGGTACTCCCGGACCGGGATGACGAAGCTGCGGGCGTCCACCCACTGGGTGTTGGACGTGTTGATCTCCTGGATGAAGGTGGCGCCGCCGGGAGGGGCGCCGGCCTCCTGGATGGCGACGATGTCGGCCCCGCCGTTGCCCGGTCCGCGTGCCAGCAGCCGGGGCAGGTCGTTGGTGTAGCGGCTGCCGTTCCCCTCGGGGGTTCGCGCGCCCTGCATGTTCCAGGTGGCCACCCGGCGGGAGCGGTTGTCGCGCGGCTCCAGTCCGCCGGTGTCCTGGAGGAACAGCGACGGCCGCTTGCCCGCGTCCAGGGGCACCACGCCCTTGCCCAGGTAGTCCAGGGTCTCCCGGCCGCCCCAGTCGGGGATGGCCTGGCCGCCCTGGCTCAGCGGCTGGAACCGGTTCGGGGCGTCGGTGGCGGAGCCGAACTGGAAGGCGGTGCCGGACTGGTTGCCGTACGGCGCGTACGGTTCGAAGGGCCCGCCGGGGGTGGTCTGCTTGACCATCGTGTTGTTGTAGAAGACGTTCTGCGGGCCGGAGGAGCCGGACCACTTGACCGCCTTGGGGCCGGCCGCCCACCAGATCGGGAACCAGGTGCCCTCGTCGACCTCGCCGCCCTCACCGCCGCAGTTGGCCTGGCAGTTGCCCGAACGGTGCTCGTACGGGACGCGCAGGGTGTTCTGCTCGAAGAGGTTGTTGTGCTCCCAACCGCCGTGCAGGTTCAGGTCGGAGTCGAGGTCGTTGCGGAAGGCGACGTTGCCGCTGGCCGACCACTGGAAGGTGAAGTGGCGCAGGTTGCGGCTGAGGTTGTAGGCGTAGAGGGAGTCCCAGACCCGGCTGCCGCGCAGGTAGCCGTTGCCGCCCTTGCCCTTGTTCCAGGCGCCGTCGAAGCTGTTGCGCTCGATCTGGAGGTTGCGGGCGTCCTCGGTGACGATCGGGTGGGAACCGGTCATCTCGGCCTTCAGGCCGCGGGCCCAGTCGTTGGCGGCCCACTTGAAGACGATGCCGTGCATCGCGTACTCGGGCGCGATGTTGCCGTAGTTGTGGACGGCCTGGGCGGGGGTCAGGTCGTAGCTGCCGCCGCCCAGCTTGGGCAGGCCGGTCATGTCCTGGGTGAAGGCGAAGTCCTCGAAGCCGACGCCCTCGACCACCTTCAGCGGGGTGACCTTGCTGGGGTACGGCTTGTCGCCCAGCGCCGGGGAGCCGTCCGAGGTGGAGTCGACCGGCACGTCCCACTCCAGCGGGCGGTCCAGGGTGACCGTCTTCGCCGCGGCGTCGAGGGAGCTGACCCGGAACATCTGCTGGCGCATGTGCAGGTTGTCCATCTGGCTGCGGTCGGAGACGCCCTGCTGCTCGTAGAACTTGACACTGTTGGCCGCGCCGACCCAGACGTAGCCGCCGGGGGAGAACTTCTTCATGTCGGCGTTCGGGTCCAGCTGGACGGTGCTCTGGCCCTGCCGGGCCGCCCAGCCGGGGTCGGCGGCCTGGGTGGCGACCTTGATGCCGGAGGCCCAGTGCTGGTTGACGCTGCCCTCGAAGATGTCCTTGCGGTTGGCCGCGGCGGCCGCCCAGTCGTCCTGGTAGCGCGGGGCGATGTCCCGGGTCTGGACCCGGAACAGGCCGCGGCCGGGCCAGATCCAGCCGCCGGTGCCGACGTCGCTGCCGCTGCCGGCCTTCATGGAGTCCTGGTCCCAGCGGCCGTTGACGAGCGTGTCGTACCGGGTGTTGACGTCGGGACGGAACACCAGCCGGGTGCCGCCGTCGCCGGAGCCCCGGCCGCGCAGGACCAGGTAGTTCGCGTCGACGTAGATCTGTCGGGAGACGTCGATCCGGCCGGCCGGGAGGGAGATCAGGGAGAGCCGGTTGAAGTTGGCGTTCGGGGAGCAGTTGGCCTTGACGTCGTCGACGGCCTTCTGCAGACCGGTGGTGTCGTCGGCGCCGTCGTCCGCCCGGACGCCGTACTTGGCGGCGAGCACCTCCGGGGTGATGCGGCAGCCGGCGTCGTCGGTCAGGTCGCCGTCGCCGGGCAGGGTCTGGCCGCCCCGGAAGCCGACGCGCGACCAGTCCGGCATCCCGGCGGGCGGGCCGGTGCGGTTGACGTAGCTCAGGTCCGGGCCCTCGGCGCCGGGGCCGGCCGTCACGGCGGCGGCGAGGGCGGGGGCGGGGGCGGCGGGGGCGTCGTCCGCCGAGGCGGAGAGCGCGGGGGCGGTGAGGGAGAGCAGCAGGCCGGACAGCAGTGCGGCCGCTGGTCGTAGGCGTTTCACGGGGACGTCCTTCCGGGGTCGTCGGATGGTTCCGGGGTCGGGGGCGGGGCCTGCCGGGAGGCCGCACGGCAGCGCCCCCGGCTCCTTGACGGGCGCCGGGGGCGGTGCGGTGGACGGGACGGTCCACCGGAGGGCCGCACCCTCGAACGGGAGGTGGCTGCTACGGGCAGCGGGAGGTGCTACGAGCAGGAGCTGCGGGCAGGGGTTACGGGCAGTAGAAGGCGAGGCCGGACATCCGGTCGTTCTTGTAGCTGACGCTGCTGCCCGGGCCGTAGTCGGCCTTGTAGCCCCAGCTCCACCACGGCGCGTAGTCCAGGTCGGAGGGGTGGAGGTCTCCCCAGGCGTCGTCCCAGAACCGGATCTCGCACTGGGAGTTGTTGATCCAGGAGGACACCTGGTTGTCGGCCGGGTCCCCGTTCAGGAACTTGACGTACGGGAGCCGTACGGTCTCCGAGTGGCCGCCGGCCGCCGGGGGCGTGATGACCGCCTTCGAGCCCGTGCCGCCCTCGTGCTGGTAGAGGCAGAGCGCCCAGGCCGGGCAGCCGTCGTAGGGCGGGTTCGCGGCGGACGCGGGGGTCGCCACGGAGAGCAGCGCCGAGCCGGCGAGGGCGGTCGCGAGGGCGGCGGCCCTCAGCCGGAGGGAAGTGAGCGCCATGGTGGAACTCGCTTTCGGGGACGGGCCCGTGTCGCCGACACGGGCGGAGGGAGGCGGGAGCTCCACTCTGGGCGACCGCGAGGCGTCGGCGCATCGGTCATTCGACTGCACGCATCGGGCGGTTGTTCGCATCGGTGCAGGTCGTGGCGTAAGTCATGCGACGGTCGGGTGGGACGGCGAACTGCGGGTGGTCGGGGAGCGGCTCGGTCTCGGGCCGTCGTCGGCGCCGGGCGGCGGGGAGTGAGCGCCGGAGTGAGCGCGGCGGCGCCGTGGCTCACCGAGGTGCGGGGCCCCGGACGTGCACGGTGAAGGAGGCCAGGCCGGGCGGCAGGGTCCAGGCTCCGGCCGTCCGGACGGACACCTTGTAGCGGTGCGGTCCGTCGTCGCGCGGAGCGGGGGCGGCCTGGGCGGTGGCCTGGGCGGTGGTCGCGGCGAGCGCGGCAAGGGTGGAGGCTGTCGCCAACAGGCCTTGTCGGAAGAGCTTTTGATTGATCGTCATTCATGCGATGGTCTGGAACTCCGGAGATCCGTTGGCGGCTTCGCGTCGGATTCATGCGAACGAGTGGTCGCGATCCGGTCGAGTTCGGCCGGGGCCGTTCGGGTCGGTCGGCCGCGGCCGCGACCTGCTGCGGACGTCCTCCCTCGATCGGGGGAGGACCGCTGGTGAGGGGCCCGGTGATACTGGCGCACATGATCAAGAGAATGCGGCTGCTGCTGCGCAGGTCGACGTATACGGGAGTGCTGTTCGCGGTGCTCGGGGCGGTGGCGGCGCTGCCGGTGGCGATGGTGGCGCTCGGCGCGACGCTGGGGGTCTCGGGCCGACCGGACGCGGTCTGGGTGGCCCTGCCGCTGTGGGCGGTGCTGATCGGGGTGACCGGGCTGTTCCGGGTGGTCCGCCGGGTACTGGTGAAGGTCGCGCGGCGGCTGCTGGGCGTCGCGGTGCCCGACCCGGTGAAGGGGGCCGCGGGGGAGCGGTGGCGGACTCCGGTCTTCCTCCTCGTCCACGTGGCGCTGGGGTGGACGGTGCTGATCGCCGGCAGCACGCTGCTGGTGACGGGGGTGGCGCTGCCGGGGAGCTGGGCGGGCGGCGAGGCGCGGGTGAGCCTCCTCGGGTGGAACACCGAGGTGACGGGCGTCTGGGCCTGGGTCGTGGCGGCGCTCTGCCTGGCTCTGGCGGCGGCGCTGTTCGCCGCGGTGGCGACTGCGCTGCGGTCGCTGGCGCCCCGGCTGCTCGGGCCCTCGCCGGCCGAGCGGCTCGCGCTGGCCGCCGAGCGGGAGCGGGAGCTGGCCGAACGCAACCGGCTGGCCCACGAGTTGCACGACTCGATCGGGCACACCCTGACCGCCGCCACCATCCAGGCGGCCGTCGCGGGCGAGGTGCTCGCCGCCGACCCGGTGGCGGCGCGGGCCGCCATGCGCAGCATCGAGGAGTCGACCCGGGCCGCGCTGGAGGACCTGGACTACGTGCTGGGCGTGCTGCGCGAGGAGCAGTCGGGCACCGCCCCCACCCGGACCCTCACCGACCTGCCCGAGCTGATCGACCGGCTGCGGCACGCGGGTGCGGTCGTGGAGCCGCGGACCACCGGGGACCTGGCGCAGGTGCAGGGCACGCTCTCCCGGGCCGCGTACCGGATCGTCCAGGAGGGGCTGACCAACGCGCTGCGGCACGGGGTCGGCGGGCCGATCGAGCTGCGGGTGGCGGCGGGGCCGGAGGAACTGGAGCTGAGCGTGGTCAACGGGGTGCGCGACGGCGAGGCCGGGCCGGGGGCGAGCGGCTTCCCGACCTCCGGCCACGGCCTGCCGGGCCTCGCCGAGCGGGTGCGGCTGCTGAACGGGGAGTTCGAGGCCGGGCCGTACGGCGAGCGGCAGTGGCGGCTGGCGGTCCGGCTGCCGGTGCGGCGGTCGGCGTGAGCGGGGGCGGTGCGGCGGTCGGCGTGAGCGGGAGCGGGGACGGTGCGGCGGTCGGCGTGAGCGGGGGCGGGGACGGTGCGGTGGTCGGCGGGAGCGGGCCCGGTTCCGGTGAAGGCGCGCCCGATGTCACGGTGCTGATCGCCGACGACGACCCCGTCACCCGCAGCGGGCTGGGCACCCTGCTGGGCGCCCAGCCGGGCATCGCAGTGGTCGGGCGGGCCGCCGACGGCGTCGAGGTGGTCGAGCAGGTCCGGCGGCTGCGGCCGGACGTGGTGCTGATGGACGTGCGGATGCCGCGCCGCAACGGGATCGACGCGACCCGCGAACTGCTGCGGGAGCACGCCGACCCGCCCAAGGTCGTGGTGATCACCACCTTCGAGAACGACGGCTACGTCACCGCCGCCCTGAGCGCCGGGGCCAGCGGCTTCGTGCTGAAGCGGCTGCCGATCCCGCAGATCGCCGAGGCGGTGCGGGTGGTGGCGGCGGGGGAGGCGGTGCTGTTCCCCGCCGCGCTGCGCCGGATGGTCGCGGCCCGGCCGCTGGACTCGGCCGAGGCGCTGCCCGGGGCGGCGCTGACCGGCCGGGAGGAGGGGGTGCTGCGGCTGATGGCGACGGGGCTGTCCAACCCGGAGATCGCCCAGGCGCTCGCGGTGAGCCAGGAGACCGTCAAGACGCACGTGGGGAACGTGCTGAGCAAGCTCGGCGCGCAGAACCGGACGCACGCGGTGGTGATCGCGTACGAGAGCGGCCTGGTGGTACCGGGCCTGCCGGGGGCATAACGGCCTTGGGGGCCGCGACCGCCTCGGGAAAACCACTGGCGGCGGCGCGCCCGGGCTAGAACGCTCTCACCGTGACACTTCACGAGAACGAGATCCGTGTGGACGAGGCGGCGGCCCGGTCGCTGCTGCGGGAGCAGCGGCCGGAGTGGGCCGGGCTTCCCCTGTCGCCGGCCGGTGCGGGGACGGACAACAGGATGTACCGGCTCGGCGACCAGCTGCTCATGCGGCTGCCGCGCACCCCGGACAACGCGGCGGCCGTGCGGAAGGAGCAGACGTGGCTGCCGCGGCTGGCGCCGCACCTGCCCTGTCGCGTCCCGGAGCCGGTGCACCACGGCACCCCGAACTCGGCCTTTCCGCTCGCCTGGTCGGTGTACCGGTGGATCGACGGCGAGGAGGCCGGCCCCGGATCGGTCGACGACTGGCCCGCCTTCGGGACCGACCTGGCCGCGGTCGTGCGGAGCCTGCACGCCGTCCCCCTGATGGGAGCCACCCGGCAGGGCGAGCTCAGCTGGTACCGCGGCGGCGGCCTGCGCGCCTGTGACCAGTGGGTCGGCAGGCGCTTCGACGAGTGCGGAGCGATCGAGGGCCTCGACCTCGACGTCGAGCGGCTGCGCCGGCTGTGGCGGAGCGCGCTCGCCCTGCCCGAGCCGTCCGGCCGCCAGGTGTGGCTCCACGGCGATCTCAAGCCCTCCAACCTCCTGGTCCGGCAGGGAAGGCTGCACGCGGTCATCGACTTCGGGTCCCTCTCGGTCGGCTTCCCCGACGCCGAGCACGCGCCGCTGTGGGACCTTCCGCCCGCGGCCCGAGAGGCGTACCGGGACGCCATGGGCCTCGACGACGTGACGTGGCTGCGGGCCCGGGCGTGGGCCGTCGCCGTCGCGGTCAGCGGGGTGCCGTACTACTGGCGCACCTACCCCCGCTTCGTCGACGAGTGCCTGGCGCGGCTCCGCGCGATCCTGGACGCCGTCGGCGAGCGGTGAACCGGCTCCCGTCCTCACGCCGCGGTCGTCACCGCCTGGGGTCGATCGGGGTGAGGGTGCCGAGGCGGTCCTCGACGGCCTGGGCGGCGGCCAGGCAGAGGTCCTCCCGGAAGGCCCGGCCGACGAGTTGGACGCCGGTGGGGAGGCCGTCGGCGAGCCCGGTGGGGACGGCGACGGCCGGGACGCCGACGAAGCTGGTCACCGAGCAGAGCCGCATGGCGGCGGCGACCCGGTCGCGGCCCGCCTGGTCCCGGGACTCCAGGCCGGGTTCGACCGGCGGCTCGGTGAACACCGGGCCCAGCAGCAGCGGGTACTCCCGCAGGAACTCCGTCCAGGTGCGGCGGATGCCCATCCAGGCGCTCATCAGCCGGATCAGGCCGGGGGCGTCCGCGGGCGGGGCGCTGCGCATGGTCAGCTCGATGTAGCGGTCGCCGCCCTCGCCCAGCAGCTGCCGGACGACGGGCCAGCTCGGCGCGAACTCGGTGACGGCGAGGCGGTGGTAGGTGTCGAGCGCCTCGTCCAGCCGCGGGACGTCGGGGACCTCCCGGACGTCGTGGCCCGCGTCGCGCAGCGCGTCGGCGGCGGCCTCGACGGCGCGGCGGACGGTGGGGTGGACGCCGTGGCCGCCCGGGTCGGCGACGACGGCGACCCGGACCGGGCCGTCGAGCGGCTCCCCGTACAGCGGGACGGGCACGGCACGCGGGTCGCGCGGTCGGTGCCCGCCAGCGTCTCGTAGGCGAGCCGGAGGTCGGCGACGGTACGGGCCAGCGGGCCGTCGGTGACCAGGACCTGGGAGGCCGGGCCGGGGTCGTCCGGGCCGATCAGGCGCTGGTCGGCGGGGAAGCGGCCGGTGGTCGGCTTCAGGGCGGCGACCCCGCAGAAGGAGGCCGGGATGCGCACCGAGCCGCCGGAGTCGTTGCCGAGCCCGAGCGGGGCCAGCCCGGCGGCGACGGCCGCGCCGTCCCCGCCGCTGGTGCCGCCGGGGGTGCGGCGGGCGTCCCACGGGTTGCGGGTGTCGCCGTACAGCTCGCTGCGGGTGTGCATCCCGGCGAGGATCAGGGTCGGCAGGTTGCTGTGGCCGATCGGGACCGCCCCCGCCGCGCGCAGCCGGGCGACCGGGACGGCGTCGGCGGCGGCGACGTGGTCGCGGAAGCGCGGGGTGCCGAAGGTGGTGGCCACGCCGGCGATCGGGGTGCACTCCTTCACGGTGAACGGCACGCCCGCGAGCGGGCCCGGGTCCTCGCCCGCGGCCCGGCGGCGGTCGACGGCCCGGGCGGCCGTGCGGGCGCGGTCCGCGAGGAGCTGGGTGACGGCGTTCAGGTGGGGGTTGACCTCGGCGATCCGCTCCAGGTGGCTGTCCACCACCTCCAGGGCCGACGCCTCGCCCGTGCGCACGGCGGCGGCGAGTTCGGTGGCGGGCTTGCTCCACAGGGGCATGGGAGGACTCCTCGGCTCTCCTCGGCAGGTTCCGATGCGGTCGCATCGGAAACCGAACCATAGCCGGGGAACCGATACGCTTGCATCGAATAAAGCGGGGGCCCGTGTGCGAGGGGCACGCGGACCACCGGGACCACCAGGACCACCGGGACCACCGGGACCACCGGGACCGGACGAAGTGCGGAGGAGGCCGGCGATGCCGAAGCAGGTGGACCACGAGGGCCGGCGCCGGCTGATCGCCGAGGCCGTCTGCCTGCTGGTGGACGAGCACGGGCTGGAGGGCGTCACCCTGCGGGACGTCGCCACCCGGGCGGAGGTCTCGATGGGGGCCGTCCAGCGCTGCTTCCGCACCAAGGAGGAGATGCTCCTGTTCGCGCTCACCCACGTCGGCGAGCGGGTCACCGAGCGGGTGCGCAGCCGGCTCACGGCCGGTCCGGCGCAGTCGGCGGCCAGTGAACTCGGGCTGGTGGCGGGCGAGGTGGCGCTGCTGCGCGAGGAGCACCGGGCCGAGGCCAGGATCTGGCTCGCCTTCGTCGCCGGCGCCGCCGTCAACCCGGCGCTGGCCGAGGCCCTGCGGAGCAGCTACGCGGCGCTGGAGGAGCTGGTGGTGCGGCTGGTCGCCGAGGCCGCCGGCGGGGAGGTCGTCGGCGGCTCGGTGATCGGCGGGGCGGCCGCCGGCGGGGCGGTGGTGGCCCGGACCGAGGCCCGTACGCTGCTCGCCCTCGCCGACGGGCTCACCGCGCACGTGCTGGTCGGGCACCGGACGGCGGCGGAGGCGGAGGAGGTCCTGCACGCCCACCTGACCGGGCTCTGGGCGCGCTGCTGAACGTCGGCGCGGCCCGGGTGCCCGCCCCGAACGCGGGAACCGGACCGTCGCCCGCCGTTGTCGCCCCGGTCACCGTCCAGTCCGTGGATGGTCGGCGAAGGCGGCGGCCGGGTGGGGCAGGATCGGTCCGACGCCACCGGAGACACCGGTCGGACACGCGTGTGGGGAGAGCCTGACGTGACTGCTGTGGAGATCCCGGGGTCCAAGTCCATCACCGCCCGGGCGCTGTTCCTGGCCGCCGCCGCCGACGGCGTGACCACCCTGCGCCGGCCGCTGTCCTCGGACGACACCGAGGGCTTCGCCCAGGGCCTGGACACCCTCGGGTACCGGATCGAGCGGACGGCGGAGGCCTGGCGGGTGGAGGGCCGCCCGGCCGGGCCCGCCGTGCCGGACGCCGAGGTGTACTGCCGGGACGGCGCCACCACCGCGCGCTTCCTGCCCGCCCTCGCCGCCGCCGGCCGCGGCACCTTCCGCTTCGACGCCTCCGCCCAGATGCGCCGCCGCCCGGTCGCCCCGCTCACCCGGGCGCTGCGCGAGCTGGGCGTGGACCTGCGGCACGAGGAGGCCGAGGGGCACCACCCGCTGACCGTCGTCGCCGACGGTGTCCGCGGCGGTGAACTCACCCTGGACGCCGGGCAGTCCTCGCAGTACCTGACCGCGCTGCTGCTGCTCGGCCCGCTCACCCGGGACGGCCTGCGGATCACCGTCACCCGGCTGGTCTCCGCCCCGTACGTCGCCATCACCCTGGCGATGATGCGTTCCTTCGGGGTCGAGGTGACGCGGGAGCGGACCGCGGCCGGCGAGGTGTTCGAGGTGCCCGCGGGCGGCTACCGCGCCGCCGACTACCCGATCGAGCCGGACGCCTCCACCGCCAGTTACTTCTTCGCCGCCGCGGCCCTGACCGGCCGCGAGGTCACCGTCCCCGGCCTCGGCCGCGACGCGCTCCAGGGCGACCTGCGGTTCGTGGAGGCGCTGCGGCGGATGGGCGCCCGGGTGGACGTCGGCCCCGACCGCACCACCGTCGCCGGCACCGGCGCGCTCGGCGGGATCACCGTCAACATGCGGGACATCTCCGACACCATGCCCACCCTCGCGGCCGTCGCGCCGTTCGCCACCGGCCCGGTGCGGATCGAGGACGTCCACAACACCCGGGTGAAGGAGTGCGACCGGCTGGAGGCCTGCGCCGACAACCTGCGCGCGATGGGCGTCCCGGTGGCCACCGGGGACGACTGGATCGAGATCCGGCCCGCCACCCCGCGCCCGGTCGAGATCGCCACCCGCTCCGACCACCGGATCGTGATGTCCTTCGCCGTCACCTCCCTGCGCACCCCCGGCATCACCTTCGACGACCCGGGCTGCGTGCGGAAGACCTTCCCGGGCTTCCACGAGGCCTTCGCGCAGCTGCGGTCGGCCTGGGGGCTCTGAAGCCCAGTCGGCCCCGGCGAACCCGGGCCCGGAATCCCGGTTGCCGACCGCCGGGCCGGGCCGCGAGGATGCCGTTCGTGTCCGAGACGGTGTTCGAGACGGTGTCCGACGGGCCCGGGCTGCGGCCCTACCCCAAGATCCCCGCGCGCGGCGGCCGCTCCGCCGGGCCCGGCGGCCGCGAGTGGACGGCGGCGGAGAAGGTGCACGGCGCGCACTTCGCCGTGGTCTGCGACGGCGGCTCCGTCCGGGCCGCGAAACGGCGTGAACTGCTGGACGACGAGGGGCTGGACGGCTTCTTCGGCGTCAGCCGGATCTGGCCCGAACTCGCCGTCGCCGCGGCCCGGTTCGCCGAGGAGGTGCGCCGGCCCCGGGGCGGCGCCGCCGTGGTGACGGTCTACGGCGAGCTGGCCGGCGGCCGCTATCCCCACCCGGAGGTGCCCGCCGCCCCCGGCGTCGACCCGGTGCAGACCGGCGTCTGGTACGCCCCCGGCCTGCGCTGGCTGCCCTTCGACGCCACCGTCGAGACGCCCGAGGGCCGCCGCTGGATCGCCGACCGCGAGCTGCGCACCGCCGCGCGGACCGCCGGGCTCACCTGCGTGCCGCTGCTCGGGCACGGCCCGCTGACCGCCCTGCACGACCTCCCGGTGCGCTACCCCAGCCGGGTGCCCGCGCTGTTCGGCCTGCCCGAACTGCCGGACAACCTCGCCGAGGGGTACGTCCTCAAGCCGGCCGGCGAGTGGCCCGAGGAGGGCGCGGCCCGTCCGCTGGTGAAGGTGAAGCAGCGGGCCTTCGCCGAGGACGACCGCTACGACGGCGCCCGCCCGTACCTCCCCCCGCCGGAGGGCGCGGCCGGCGTCCCCGCCTGGCTGCTCGTCCAGGCCGCCGCCCTGCTCACCCCCGCCCGGGCCGCGGCCGCCGTCAGCAAGCTCGGCCCGCGCACCCCGGCGGACGCGGTGGCGGCCGAGATCGCCGCGGACGTGGCGGAGGAACTCGCCGACGCCCTGGGCGGGTTGGAGCCCGCCGTGCTGGCCGCCCTGCGGTACTCGCTGGAACCGGGAGCGCGGTCGCTGGCGGCCTTCGACGCCCAGGACCGGCGCGGCTGAACGGCATGCCGTACCTTGATCGTCCACGGCTCTCGGGGGCGCCGGAAAAAATCTTCGGGAAGTTCCCGGCCGATGTCGAGGCCGGGTTCCGCCGCTCCGACTGAGAGGTGACAAGGCGCCGACGGGGCGCGCGAGACGGAGGGGACACCCGAGATGAAGTACGTCGCGATGATCTACGGCAACCA
This sequence comes from Kitasatospora sp. NPDC004799, assembly GCF_040609095.1. NCBI lineage: Bacteria > Bacillati > Actinomycetota > Actinomycetes > Kitasatosporales > Streptomycetaceae > Kitasatospora > Kitasatospora sp. NPDC004799. Next base: position 4,747 of record NZ_JBEXJK010000049.1, on the reverse strand, counting down.
GGCCAAGTGGGACTCCTTCCCGGCCGAGGCCTGGCCGGAGGCGATCGCCAAGCAGGAGGCGTTCAACACCCGGTACCGGCAGAGCGGCGAGCTGGTCGGCGCGTACGGGCTGGCGGACGCGGCGGCGGCCCAACTGGTGCGGCGGGCCGAGGGCGTGCCGGTGGTCACCGACGGGCCGTACCTGGAGACCAAGGAGTACCTGGCCAGCTTCTACCTGCTGGACTGCGAGAGCCTGGAGCGGGCCCAGCAGATCGCGGCGGACATGCCGTTCGCGGACGTGGAGCCGGTGGAGCTGTGGCCGATCCTGCACGAGTCCGCCGCGAGCGACCTCCCGGTCAGCGAGTGAGCGGCTCGACCGCTGACGTCGAGGGCCTGCTGCGCGAACTCGCGCCGCAGGTCCTCGGCGTGCTGGTACGGCGGCAGGGCCGGGCGGCGTTCGACGCCTGCGAGGACGCCGTGCAGGAGGCGCTGCTGGCCGCCTCGACGCAGTGGCCGCGGGACGGGCTGCCGCTCAGCCCGCTGGGCTGGCTGGTGACGGTCGCGGACCGGCGGCGGGTGGACCAGGTGCGCAGCGAGTCGGCGCGCCGCCGCCGGGAGGAGGCGCTGGCGCTGGCCACGCCGCAGTCGGCGCTGCTCGCCCCGCCGGCCGACGCGCCCGACCGGGGGGCGGACGACTCGCTCGCGCTGCTGTTCCTCTGCTGCCACCCGGCGCTGTCCGTGCCCAGCCGGATCGCGCTGACCCTGCGCGCGGTCGGCGGCCTGACCACCGCGCAGATCGCGGCCGCGTTCCTGGTGCCCGAGGCGACGATGGCGCAGCGGATCACCCGGGCGAAGCAGACCCTGCGGACGGCGGTCGGGGCGGGCGGCGGGCTGGCCGGGCCGCCGGAGGGGGAGGGCGACGCGGCGCGGCTGGCCGAGGTCCGGCACGTGCTGTACCTGGTCTTCAACGAGGGCTACACGGCGAGCGGCGGGGAGGAGCTGACCGCGCCGCAGCTGTCCGTGGAGGCGATCCGACTGACCCGGATGCTGCTGCGGCTCACCCCCGGGGACGCCGAGACGGCGGGGCTGCTCGCGCTGATGCTGATCACCGACGCCCGCCGCCCGGCCCGCACCGGGGCGCACGGCGAGCTGGTGCCGCTGGAGGAGCAGGACCGCGGCCGCTGGGACCAGGAACTGCTGTACCAGGGGCTGGAGTTGATCGCCGCCGTGCTGCCGCGCGGGCAGGCCGGGCCGTACCAGGTGCAGGCCGCGATCGCCGCGCTGCACGGGGAGGCGGCGACGGCGCGGGAGACCGACTGGCCGCAGGTCCTGGTGCTGTACGACCTGCTGCTGCGCCTCGACCCGAACCCGATGGTCGCGCTCAACCGGGCGGTCGCGGTCGCGATGGTGCACGGCGCGGCGGCCGGGCTCGCGCTCGTCGAGGAACTGGCCGAGGACAAGCGCCTGGCCCGCCACCACCGGCTGCTCGCCGTCCGGGCCCACCTGCTGGAACGGGCCGGCACCGACCCGGCGGGCGCCGCCCGCGCGTACCGGGAGGCGGCGGCCCGGACGGCCAGCGCCCCGGAGCGCCGGCACCTGGCGGCCCGGGCGCGGCGGGTGGAGGGGGCGGCGTAGCCGGCGGAGCGGTGCGGGTTGCGTGGCCGAGGGCGGGCGGGGGTCCCGCCCTCCGGCGTGCCGGGGCGCGAGCAGAGGTGGGGGCGCGAGCAGAGGTGGGGGGCGTGAGTCGTACGGTCGCGCGCAGGGTGTCCGGCGTACGAGCGGGTCGGTGGCGCACGGGGGGTTCTCGGCGACCGGCTCTTATTGTACTGTCCGTCTAATAAGCGGGTTGAGCGGGAACCCGCAGGGCAGGCACCTGGAGGCAGCCATGGCTCTCACCCGGCAGGCGGGGCACGGCCACACCGAGGCCGACGACGACGTCTCGAAGCGGCTGCTGGAATCGGCCGCCACCCTCTCCTACGACCCCTCGGCCGAGATCGACTGGGACGCCCCCCTCCCGGAGGACCACTACGGCCTCAACCCGGAGTGGAGCACCCTCTACGGCACCCGGCTGTGGGACGAGATGACCGAGCGGCAGCGGGTCACGCTCACCCGGCACGAGGTCTGCTCGATCATGAACACCGGCATCTGGTTCGAGATGATCCTCCAGCAGATGGTGCTGCGCGACCAGTACCTCAAGAACCCGGCCAGCGCCGAGTTCCGGTTCGCGCTCACCGAGATCGCCGACGAGTGCCGCCACTCGATCATGTTCGCCCGCGCCTGCGAGAAGATGGGCGTCCCCGCCTACCGCCCCAACAAGGTGGTCGCCCAGGCCGGGCGCGCCTTCAAGGCGCTCGCCAAGGGCGAACTCGCCTACGGCGGCATCCTGGTGGCCGAGGAAGTGCTCGACGTCATGCAGCGCGACTGGATGCGCGGCGAGAACGTGCTGGAGATCGTCCGCGGCACCTCCCGGATCCACGTGGTCGAGGAGTCCCGGCACATGAAGTTCGCCCGGCAGGAGATCCGCGAGCGGATGCGCCACGCGAGCCCGGCCCGCCGGCGCACCTCGGCCACCGGCATCGCCGTGGGCGCGTACGTCATCGTCACCAGCATGGTGCACCCGGGCGTGTACAAGGCCGCCGGGCTCGACGTGCCGCGGGCGCTCGCCGAGGTGCGGGGCAACGAGCACCGCAAGGCGATGATGCGCACCAGCTCCCGGCACCTGATGGCCTTCCTCGCCGAGACCGGGCTGCTCACCAGCCGCTCGGCGGCCGTCTACCGCCGGGTGCACATGCTCTGACGGTCCGTCAGCACCTCTCTCCCATCCCCCACGCGCAGCGAGGACCCCACTCCGGCCATGGCGTACGCGATCACCCAGACCTGCTGCAACGACGCCTCGTGCGTGTCCGTCTGCCCGGTCAACTGCATCCACCCGACCCCGGACGAGCCGGAGTTCGGCACCACCGACATGCTGTACATCGACCCGCGGGCGTGCATCGACTGCGGCGCCTGCGCGGACGCCTGCCCGGTCGACGCGGTGTTCCCGGTCGACCGGCTGCGCGGGCCGGACACCGTGTTCGGCGACCTCAACCGCGACTGGTTCCGCGACCACCCCACTGACCACGCCTGGGGCGCGCCCAGCTTCCCGCGCAGCCTGCCGGGCGACATCGGCGCGCTGCGGATCGCCGTCGTCGGCACCGGCCCGTCCGCCGGGTACACCGCGCAGGAACTGCTGCGCAGCACCAGCGCCGAGATCACCATGGTCGACCGGCTGCCCGTCACCGGCGGCCTGCTGCGGCACGGCGTCGCGCCCGACCACCAGTCCACCAAGCGGATCGCGGAGAGCTTCGCGAGCGTCTTCCACGACCCCCGGCTGCGGATGCACCTCAACCTGGAGATCGGCACCGACGTCACCCACCGGGAGCTCGCCGCGCACCACCACGCGGTGGTGTACGCGGTCGGCGCGGCCGCCGACCGCCGGCTCGGCATACCCGGCGAGGACCTGCCGGGCAGCCTGCCCGCGACCTCCTTCGTCGGCTGGTACAACGCCGAACCGACGGTGCCCGCCGACGCGGTGGAGCTGTCGGCGGAGCGCGTGGTGGTGGTCGGCAACGGCAACGTCGCGGTGGACATCGCCCGCATCCTGCTCACCGACCCGGACCGGCTCGCCGCCACCGACATCGCCGACCACGCGCTGGCCGCGCTGCGCCGCGGCCGGGTCCGGGAGGTCGTGCTGCTCGCCCGGCGCGGGCCGGAGCAGGCGGCGTGGACCAGGGCGGAGTTCCTGGCGCTGCGGCAGCTGCCGGGCGTCGAGGTGGTGGTGGCGGACCACCCGGAGGTGCGGGCGGCGATCGAGGCGGCGGGTTCGGGTGCCGAGGAGGGTGTCGAGGAGGGCGCCGAGGCGGGCGCGGGTGGCGGTGCGGGGCAGGCGGCGCTGCTGGCCGGACTGCCGCTGGTGCCGTACGACGGGGCCGCGGAGCCCGGGCCGGGGCGGCGGATCGTGCTGCGGTTCCTGTCGGCGCCGGTCGAGCTGTCCGGGGACGGGCGGGTCGAGGCGCTGACCGTCGAGCGGACCACCGTCGCGGCGGACGGCGGGGTGGCGGGCACCGGGGACCGCGAGGTGCTGCGGGCCGGGCTGGTGGTGCGCTCCATCGGCCACCGGGGCGTGCCGCTGCCCGGGCTGCCGTTCGACGAGCGGAGCGGGACGGTCGCGCACCGGAACGGGCGGGTCGTCGACCCGGCGACCGGCCGGCCGCTGCCCGGCACGTACGTGGTGGGCTGGGCCAAGCGCGGGCCGTCCGGCGGGATCGGCGCCAACCGGGCCTGCGCGCGGGAGACGGTGGACGCGCTGCTGGACGACGCGGTCGCGCGGGCGCTGCCCGCCCCGGAGGCGGGGCGCAAGGACTTCGAACGGCTGGTGCGGCAGCGGCGGCCGGACGCGGTCGGGCTGCGGGAGCTGCGGGCGGTGGACCGGGCGGAGCGCCGGCGGGGCGAGGCGGAGGGGCGGCCCCGGGTGAAGCTCGCCAGCGTGCCCGCGCTGCTGGCGGCGGGGCGCCGGGGGTAGGGCCGCTCCGCTGCCGTGGGCGGGCTCCGGGGCGGCGCTTCGGCGCGGTTCCGGCGCGGCGCTTCGGCGCGGTGCTCCGGGGCGGCGCGTCGGCCGGGGCCAGGTGGGCCATCACGTCGGCGCGGCCGCTGAAGGCCGCGGCCGGGAAGCCGCCGCCCATGACCTTGCCGAAGGTCAGCAGGTCCGGCGCCCAGCCCTCGTTCGCCG
>NZ_JBEXJK010000048.1:0-31863 GCF_040609095.1 Kitasatospora sp. NPDC004799 | reverse complement strand
CCCGCGCTGGGACCCCGCCAGGACCGCCGCGGCCGTCCCGCGGCAGCCCGCAGGTTCGCACCGGCCCTCGCCCGTGCGAACCGGCAGGGGGTTCATCGCTCGCATGTGCGGCACTATGATCGGCTTAACGGCCGCACCTGCGACCAGTCCCTCGCGCCCCGTCCGGCGCGCACCCCGGAGGGGAAGCACCGATGAGCACCCGTACGCCCACCGCCCGCAGGCTCGCCGTCGCCGTCTCCGCGGCCCTCGTCCTCGGCCTCGGGGCCACCGCCTGCGGCAGCGACGGCACGTCCTCCGGCTCCACGGCCTCCTCGGCCGCCTCCCCGGACGGCTCCGGCACCGGCGGCGTCCCGAAGGCCTCCGGCACCGTCACCGTCTTCGCCGCCGCGTCGCTGAAGGAGACCTTCACCGAGCTCGGCAAGAAGTTCGAGGCCGCCAACCCGGGCACCAAGGTCACCTTCAACTTCGGCGGCAGCTCCAGCCTCGCCACCAGCATCAACTCCGGCGCCCCGGCCGACGTGTTCGCCGCCGCCAGCCCGGCCACCATGAAGACCGTGACGGACGCGGGCGGTGCCGCGGGACAGCCGGCGACCTTCGTCAGGAACACCCTGACCATCGCCGTTCCCCAGGGCAACCCCAAGCACATCACGGGCCTCAAGGACCTCACCGCCTCCGGCGTGAAGGTCGCCCTGTGCGCGAAGGAGGTGCCGTGCGGCGCCGCCGCCCGGACCGCGCTCAAGGCCGCCGGCCTCGACCTCACCCCGGTCACCCTGGAGCAGGACGTCAAGGGCGCGCTCACCAAGGTCGAGCTCGGCGAGGTCGACGCCTCGCTGGTGTACCGGACCGATGTGCACGCCGATGCTGCGAAGATCGACGGTGTGGACTTCCCCGAGGCCGAGAAGGCCGTGAACGACTACCCGATCGCCGCTCTCGCCAAGGCGCCGAACAAGGGCGGCGCCGCCGCCTTCGTCGCGTACGTCCAGTCGCCGGAGGCCAGGCAGGTGCTGACCGCGGCGGGCTTCCAGGCGCCGTGAACGACCGCACCACCGGCTCCGGGGCGGACCGCCCGGACCACCCGAGCCCGCCACGGAGTCCCCGCCCACGAAGCCGCCGCCCGAGGAGCCGCCGCCCGCACCGCGTCCCGGCCACCCTGCTGCTCCCGGCGCTGCTCGGGCTCGCGTTCCTGGTCCTGCCGCTGGTCGGCCTGCTGATCCGGGCGCCCTGGAGCGGCCTGTCCGAACAGCTCACCAGCACCGCCGTCTGGGAGGCGCTGCGCCTGTCGCTGATCAGCGCGACCGCGGCCACCGCGGTGTCGCTGGTCCTCGGCGTCCCGCTGGCCTGGCTGCTCGCCCGCACCGAGCTGCCGGGCCGGCGGGTGATCCGGGCGCTGGTCACCCTGCCGCTGGTGCTGCCGCCGGTGGTCGGCGGTGTGGCGCTGCTGCTGGTGCTGGGGCGGCGCGGCATCGTCGGCTCCTGGCTGGACTCCGCTTTCGGCATCACCCTGCCGTTCACCACCACCGGGGTCGTGATCGCCGAGGCGTTCGTGGCGATGCCGTTCCTGGTGATCAGCGTCGAGGGCGCGCTGCGGGCCGCCGACCCCCGCTACGAGGAGGCCGCCGCGACCCTGGGCGCCTCCCGGCTGACCGCGTTCCGGCGGGTCACCCTGCCGCTGATCGCCCCGGGGATCGCCGCCGGGGCCGTCCTGGCCTGGGCCCGGGCGCTCGGCGAGTTCGGCGCGACGATCACCTTCGCGGGCAACTTCCCGGGCCGCACCCAGACCATGCCGCTGGCCGTCTACCTCGCCATGGAGTCCGACCCGCAGGCGGCGATCGCGCTGTCGCTGGTCCTGCTGGTGGTCTCGGTGGCCGTCCTGGTCGGCCTGCGCGACCGCTGGCTGTCGACGCCGTGACCCCGCCCGCCCGCACGCCCTCCGCCACTCCCCCGGCCACGACGGCCGCACCCTCCGCACCCTCCACGCCTTCCGCGCCGGGCGCACGGCACGCGCCCGGCGCACCCGCCGCACTGGACACCCCGGACACCTGGACGCCGCCCCGATGACCACCGACAGCCGCCCCGGCCCCGCGCTGGACGCCCGCCTGCGGGTCGAGCGCGCCGCGTTCGCCCTCGACCTCGCCCTCGCCGCCGCCCCCGGCGAGGTGGTGGCGCTGCTCGGCCCCAACGGCGCCGGCAAGTCCACCGCCCTGCGCGCCCTCGCCGGGCTGCTCCCGCTCACCGGCGGCCACCTGCGCCTGGACGGCCGCCTGCTGGAGGACCCGGCGCAGCGCGTGCACACCCCGGCCGAGGAGCGGCCGGTCGGCGTGGTGTTCCAGGACTACCTGCTGTTCCCGCACCTCAGCGCGCTCGACAACGTCGCCTTCGGCCCGCGCTGCCAGGGCCGCCCCAAGCGCGAGGCGCGGGCGGAGGCGGCCGGCTGGCTCGACCGGATGGGCCTGGCCGACCACGCCTCGGCCCGCCCCGGCCGGCTCTCCGGCGGCCAGGCCCAGCGGGTGGCGCTCGCCCGCGCCCTCGCCGTACGCCCCCGGCTGCTCCTGCTGGACGAGCCGCTGGCCGCCCTGGACGCCCGCACCCGGCTCGACGTACGGGCCCAACTACGGCGCCACCTCGCCGAGTTCGAGGCTGTGGCGGTGCTGGTGACGCACGACCCGCTGGACGCCATGGTGCTGGCCGACCGGCTGGTGGTGATCGAGGACGGGCGGGAGGTGCAGTCCGGCAGCCCCGCGGAGGTCGCCCGGCGCCCGCGCACCGACTACATCGCCCGGTTGGTCGGGCTGAACCTGTACCAGGGCCGGGCCGAGGGCACCCGGGTCACGCTCCCGGACGGCACGGTCCTGGCCACCACCGAGGAGCTGGACGGCCCGGCCTTCGTCGCCTTCCCGCCGTCCGCCGTGACGCTGTACCGGGAACGCCCGCGGACCAGTGCGCGCAACCTGTGGAAGGCCGAGGTCACCGGGCTGGACCTGCACGGCGACCAGGTCCGCGCCGAGCTGGCCGGCGACCTGCCGATGGCCGCCGACCTCACCCCGGCCGCCGTCGCGGAGCTGGAGCTGGCGCCCGGCGTCGCGGTCTGGGCCTCGGTCAAGGCCACCCAGACCCACGCCTACCCGGCCTGACGGCCCGCCGACCGGATCACTCCGACGGTTCGACGAACCCCGACTCGTACGCCGCGATCACCGCCTGGGTGCGGTCCCGCGCGCCCAGCTTCGCCAGCACGCTGCTGACGTGCGTCTTCACCGTCTGCACGCCGAGGAACAGCTGCTCGGCGATCTCCCCGTTGCTGAGGCCGCGCGCGACCAGCCGCAGCACCTCCGCCTCGCGCTCGGTCAGCGCCGCCCGCTCCATGGCCGCCCGCGCGGTCGGGTTGCCGTGCCCGGCCGCCAGCCGGCGGATCGCGGACGGGAACAGCAGCGACTCGCCCGCCGCCACCAGCCGTACCGCGTGGGCGATCTCGGCCGGGCGGGTGCGCTTGAGCAGGAAGCCGTCGGCGCCCGCGCGCAGGGCCTGGTAGACGTAGTCGTCGTTCTCGAAGGTGGTCACGACCAGGATCCGCGGCGGGCGCTCCCCCGGCGCCCCGGGGCGCAGCAGCTCGCGGGTGGCCGCCAGGCCGTCCAGCACCGGCATCCGGACGTCCATCAGCACCACCTGCGGGCGCAGCGCGCGGGCCAGGGCGACGGCTTCGGCACCGTCCGCCGCCTCGCCGACCACCCGCAGGTCGCCCTGCGCCTCCAGGACGGCCCGCAGGCCGGCCCGGACCAGCTCCTCGTCGTCGGCGAGCAGGATGTCGGTCGTCCCGGCGGTTCCCCCGGCCGGTCCCGGCGTCACAAGATCGTTCGTCACGAGCCCAAGCGTAGGGGCAGGCGGACGCTCAGCACCCATTCCCCGTCCCCCTCCGCCATCGGCCCCGCCGTCGCCTCCCCGCCGAGCAGCGTGGCGCGTTCGCGGATGCCGCGCAGCCCCTTGCCGCCCTTGCGCGTCGCACCCCTGCCCGCCCCGCCGGCCCCGCCCGCCGGGGGCCGCGCCGCTCCGGCCGCCGAACGTCCGCCGCCGGGCAGCCGGTTGGCGCAGCGCAGCTCCAACTGGCCGTCCCGTACGGCGACCCGGATGTCGAGCGGCTCGCCCGGCGCGTACTTGAGCGCGTTGGTGACGCCCTCCTGGACGATCCGGTACGACTCGCGGGAGAGCACTCCCGGCAGGGTGCCGGGCGGCACCTGGACCCGCGCCTCCACCGGGTGGCCGGCCGCCCGGGCGGTGTCGAACAGCGCGGGCAGCTGGTCGATCCCGGGCTGTTCGGTGGCCGCGCCGTTCGCCCCGGCCGGGGTCTCGCGCAGCAGCACGAGGGTGCGTTCGAGGTCGTCCATGGCCTGTCGGCCGGTCTCCTCGATGACTTCGAGCGCCTTGGCGACGAAGGCCGGGTCCCCGACCTCGCGCGCCGCTCCCGCCTGGAGGACGGTCACCGTCAGGGCGTGGCCGATCGAGTCGTGCAGCTCCCGGGCCAACCGGTTGCGCTCCAGCAGCCGTTCGGCCCGCAGCTCCGCCTCGGCCAGCCGCTCCGCCGGGGACGGCCCCAGCAGCCGTACCGCCATGGCGAGTTGGAGGCGACCCGCGTACACCAGGAACCAGCCGAAGCCGAGCACCAACAGCGGGGTGAACGGGAGGTACCACAGCACCCGCGGACCGGTCAGCGCCTCGTAGCAGGTGGCGAGCCCGAGGACCGTCGCGAATCCGACCGCCGTGCCGAGCGCGACCCGTCCGATCAACCAGCCGGCCGTGCGCCGCCGGTCGGCCCAGGTGCGGGAGGGCTCGACGGCGATGTCCTCCTCCCGGTCGGGCACCAGCAGCAGCCGGGCCTGCACCCCCTCGGCGCGCCGCGCGGCCGGCACGAGCGCGACCAGCGCGAGCAGCAGGGTGTCCAGCGAGACGCTCGCCGTCAGGATCTCGTCGAGGCTCTTGCCGTACGTCCCCGGATAGACCATCAGCACGATGCCCGCGAAGATCCACCCCACCAGCAGGTGCAGCAGTCGCGCGTACGTGGCACCGGCCACCAGGGGCGCGACGAGCCCGGGCACCACGCGCCCCGGCAGGGCGGTTCCGGACACCGCGCTCTTCAGCGCTGCGATCTTGGACATTGGGCCATCCTGCCAGGTCGGCCACGGCCGCAGGCTCCCGCTCCGGTCTCCGATCGTCTCCCTCCCGGGAGGGAGACGGCTCCCCGCCCCGGCGGGATCCGCCGCACCGGCCCGCTCCGGTCGAATGGAGCCACCGCCCGGGGCCGACCACGGCCAGCACGGGCGGAGAACACCATCGAGACGAGGGGAGCGGGCCGTGATCGAGATCCGGGGTCTGACCAAGGAGTACGACGGCCGGCGCGTCGTCGACGACCTGACCTTCGAGGTCCGGCCCGGCGTGGTGACCGGCTTCCTCGGCCCGAACGGGGCCGGCAAGAGCACCACCATGCGCCTGGTCCTCGGCCTCGACCGGCCGACCACCGGACACGCCCTGGTCGGCGGCCGGCCGTACGTCGAACTCCCGGACCCGCTGCGGACCGTCGGAGCCCTGCTGGACGCCCAGGCGCTGCACGGCGGCCGGACCGCGCACGGCCACCTGCGCTGGCTCGCCGCGAGCAACGGGCTGCCGGCCCGCCGGGTCGACGAGGTGCTCGGTCAGGTCGGCCTGGCGGACGCGGCCGGACGGCGGATCCGGGGCTTCTCGCTCGGCATGCGCCAGCGTCTCGGGGTGGCCGCCGCACTGCTCGGCGACCCGCCGGTGCTGCTGCTGGACGAGCCCGTGAACGGCCTGGACCCGGAGGGCATCCGCTGGATCCGCACCCTGCTGCGCGACCTGGCCGTCGAGGGCCGGGCGGTGCTGGTCTCCTCCCACCTGATGACCGAAATGGCGCTCACCGCCGACCACTTGGTGGTGATCGGGCGCGGCCGGCTGCTCGCCGACGCCACCACCTCCGAGTTCATCGACCGCCACGGACGCACCCGGACCAGGGTCCGCGCCGTCGACGCGACCAAGCTCGCCGCCCTGCTCCGCGACCCCGGCCACGGCCTCGACGCCACCGAAGTCGACGGCGGCGCCTGGGAGGTGAGCGGCGCCGAACCCGAGCGGATCGCCACGCTCGCCGCCGCCAACGGCGTGGTGCTGTACGAGATCGCCGTGCAACAGGACTCGTTGGAGGAGGCGTTCATGCGGATGACCGCCGACAGCGTCGAGTACCGTGCGGAGGCCGCCGCATGAGCGCGCCGACGCTTCCCGCACCGCTTCCCGCGCCGCCCGCCGCGCCCCGCACCACGGCTCCGGCCACGCGACCGGCCACGCGTCCGGCCCTCGACGCGTTCCGCGCCGAACGGATCAAGCTCACCACCCTCCGCTCGCTCTGGATCCCCCCGCTGGTCGCCCTGGCGCTCACCGCCGGGGTCACCACCGCGATCGGCGCGTCCCTCGGCGACAAGGACGACAGCCTCACCGTCGACCCCGGCGTCGGCGTCTTCTACGGCCTCAACTTCGGCCAGGCGGCGCTGATCTGCTTCGGCATCCTGCTGATCGGCCAGGAGTTCAACACCCGCATGATCGACGCGTCGCTGACCGCCGTCCCCCGGCGCGGCCGGCTGTACGGCGCCAAGCTCGCGCTCGGCGCACTGGTCGGGCTGACGGTCGGCGCCCTCGCCACGGCGGGTGCCTTCGCCGGGTACGCGGCCACCGCCCCCGGCGGCTGGGACGGGCCCGCCTTCGTCCGCGCCGCCGTCGCCGGGGTGCTCTACCAGACGCTGCTGGTGGTGCTCTGCCTCGGGACGACGGCCCTGCTGGGCAACCTCACCGCCGCCATGGGCCTGCTGGTCCCGTCCCTCTTCCTGCTCTCGCCACTGCTCAGCGGCGTCCCCGGGGTGCGCCGGGTGGTGCAGTTCCTGCCCGACCGGGCCGGCCAGTACGCCCTGCGGTACGCCGACGACCCGCAGGTCGGCTACGGCCACTGGACCGGACTGCTGATCATGGCGCTCTGGACGGCCCTGGCGGCGTACGGCGGCCTGCGCGCCCTGCGGCGCGCCAGGTGAGCCCGGCCGAGCGGGACGTGGTGCTTGGGCGAGACGAGAAACGAGAAGCGAGAGACGGGAGACGGGAGATGGGAGCGAGAATGAGCACGATGACCGACGCGCTGCGCGCCGAACGGGTCAAGTTCACCACCCTGCCCTCGCAGTGGGCGGCCCCGCTGGTCGCCCTGGTGCTGACCGTCGGCATCACGGCGGCCGTCAACGCCGCCTACGGGGCCAAGGACCACACGCCCGGCGAGGACCCGGCCGGCGGGATCTTCTACGGGCTGCTCTTCGGCCACGTCGCGGTGGCCTGCCTCGGCATCCTGCTGGTCGGGCAGGAGTTCAACACCCGCATGATCAGCACCTCGCTCACCGCCGTCCCCCGGCGCGGCCGGCTGTACGGCGCCAAGCTCGCGCTCGGCGCCGGGCTGGGCCTGCTGCTCGGGCTGGCATCGACGGCGGGGTCGTTCCTGGCCGTCGGCAGCACCGTCGGCCTGGACCTCGCCACCCCGGGGCTGGCCCGCAGCTTCCTGGCCGGCGTGCTGTACCACCCGCTGATGGTGCTGCTCTGCCTCGGACTGACCGCCATGCTGGGCAACTTCAGCGCCGCGCTCGGCCTGCTGACCCCGATGGTGTTCCTGGGCACCACCTGGCTGGCCGCCATCCCGGGTGTCCGCGAAATCGGCCAGTTCCTGCCCGACCGGGCCGGCCTGTACGCGACGCGCACCCAGCCCGAGCCGGGCATCCACTACGGACACTGGACCGGGCTGCTCATCATGGCGGCATGGACCGCCCTCGCGGTCTGCGGCGGCCTACGGGCGATGCGGCGGTACGAGCAGGGCTGACCACGAGGAACGGCGGACGGGTCGTGGCGAACAGATGACAGCGAACAGATGACAGATTTCGAAATCTGTCATCTGTTCGCTGTCATCTGTCATCTGTTCGCCGTCGCCGACCGACTGTCGTCCGCCGCCCCGTCAGCGCAGCGCCGGATGCTCCGCGATCACCGTGCAGCTGCCCGGCGCGATCTCGGTGAAGCCCGCGTCCTGGACCACCGGCAGCCCGCTGCGGACGAGTTCCTGCCAGGCCTCCGGCGTGGCCGTCCGGACCGCGAGCGCGAAGCCGGCCTCGGCCCACTCCTTGCGCTGCGCCTCGTCCAGCCGCCACCACGCGAGCTGGGCGGCGTGCCCGGTCTGCGCCATCGTCTTGCCCGCGCTCATCTCCAGCTCGGGGTTGAGCCACAGCACCGGCAGCCCGGGCTCGGGCGCCCCGACCTCCGCCGTCTCCTCCAGGTCCGTCCCGGACACCTGGAGCTTCGCGAGCTCCTTCGGCCAGCCGTCCAGCGGGACCGGCGGGAACACCCGCACCTCCGCCTCGCGCCCGTGCACCGTGACGCCCGGCAGCTCGCCCGCCCGACGCCACTCCCCGCCCCGGGCCCGCCGGACCACCTTGCGGATCCGGGCGTCCTCCCAGGCCACCACCCGCTCCGCCCACTCGCCGTCCGCCTCGGTCACCCGCGGGTCGGACAGCAGGGTGAGCACCGCCCGCGCCGAGGTCTCCAGCGCGTCCGTCCGCCCCGGCGGAGTGGCCTTCTCCAGCCGGACGACCAGCGGCAGCACGTACTGCGGCCGCTCGTCGCGGTCCTCGCGCCCGGGAGCCTCCGGGGCCTCCGAGGCGTCGGGGGCTTCCGGGGTCGCCGGGCTTTCCGGGACGTCGACGGGGTCGACCGCCGGAGCGGTGGAAGCCGGAGCAGCGGAGGTCGGGGAAGCGGAAGTCGGGTCATCGGAAGAAGTCACCCGTCCAGGATGCCAGCCCCGCCCCGGCCGTCCCGCCCCACCCCGTCAGCGCCGGTAGCCGCGCTGCGGATCGCGTTCCTCCGCGTCCTCGTACATCAGGAACCAGCCCTCCGGGTGGGTGGCCGACAGCAGCATCTCCGTGCGCTGCTCCGCCCCCAGCTCCGCGTCGCCGTCGTCCGGCCCGTAGACCCCGAACAGTTCGTCGTGGCAACCGTCCCAGTCGTAGTCGTACAGGTCGGCCGGGAGGTCGCCCATCATGTCCGCCACCGACTCGGGCTGCGCCCCGAGCAGCGCCCGGGCGTCCACCAGGGCCATCCGGAGCGCGATCTCCTCCGCCAGGCAGCGCGGCAGCGGCCACTCGCCGAGCGCGAGGTCGTCGGCGAGGTCGTCGAAGGCCCGGGCCATCGCGCGGCGCCACCCCCGGTGCATCCGCCAGGTGCGCTGGGGGAGCCGGGCGAAGACCGTCCAGTCCGCGTCCTCGCCGTCGACGACCGGCTCGTCCCCGTGCTCGTCGAAGTCGTCGTACGCGGCGTCGGCCAGGCCGATCAGCTGGGCGTGGAGCAGGCAGGCGGTGCGCGGGGTGAGCGTCCAGTCCGCGCCCGCGCCGCCCTCCTCCTCGTCGCCCTCCAGCGGGAAGAGCTCGGCGAAGTCGGGGGTGAAGTCCTCCGTGACGCTGATCTCGAGCGTCCCGCCGAGCGCCTCGACGCCGGGGATGGCGGCCACCAGCCGGTCCGGATGGAGCAGCGCGCCGAGCGCCGCGTTGGCGTCCTCGGTGACCTCGCGCAGCAGTTCGCGGCGCTGGCCGGCCGGGTCGATGCCGTCGAAGTCCAGTTCCTCGACGGCCCTGATCGCGGCCGCGCGCAGGGCCGGCCAGTCGGTGATCCGCAGGCCCAGCACCACCGTCGCCTCGATCTCCTGCGCGCCGGAGTCCTCCGCCGCGCCCGGCCCCTGTGGATGATCGCTTCGCTCGCCCATGGGGCTAACGGTACGGCCTTTCGGGCCCCCGATCACCGGTCCGGACCAGCTTCCGGATGCCTTCTCGGCCACCGCCCGGCCCTGCCTCTGTCACCCGGACGCAGGAACTTGGCAGGATGCGTCCCATGGCTGACATCAACGAGTACGGCGGCGGGCAGGGCCCGAACGCCGACGTCCTGGTCGTGACCACCAACGACATCCCCGGCTTCCGGGTCGACCACGTGATCGGCGAGGTCTTCGGGCTGACCGTGCGCAGCCGCCACATCGGCAGCCAGATCGGCGCCGGTCTGAAGTCGCTGATCGGCGGCGAGCTGCGCGGTCTGACGAAGACCCTGGTCGAGAGCCGCAACGAGGCGATGCAGCGGCTGATCGAGCAGACCAAGGCGCGCGGCGGCAACGCCGTCCTGATGATGCGCTTCGACGTCACGGAGGCGGCCGACGTCGGCACCGAGGTCTGCGCCTACGGCACCGCCGCGGTCATCTCCCCGGCCTCCTGACGCGCCCGTCCACGCCTGTCGGCTCTTCGTTCGCGCCCCATCGTCCACACCCGCCGCCGACATCCTGCCGGAACCCGGCGGGGCCCCGGTGGGCCTGGGTGGGAACAGCCGTCAGGCCCCGGATGTTTCACGGGCGTGACTGTTTACGGTGCAACGAACAGCGTTCAGCGACGCGTGGACGTCCTGGTGGTGGGCGCCGGGCAGGCGGGCCTGTCCGCCGCCTACCACCTGCGCCGCCGCGGCTTCGCCCCCTACCGGGCGGGCGCCGACGGCGGCTTCGTCGTGCTCGACGCCGACGCCGGCCCGGGCGGCGCCTGGGCGCACCGCTCGCCGTCCCTGCGGATGGCCACCGTGCACGGGTTCCACGACCTCCCGGACGCCGAACTCCCGCCGCCGGACCCCGAGGCCCCCGCGCGCGAGGTGGTGCCGGGGTACTTCGCGGCGTACGAGGCCCGGCACGCGCTCCCGGTCGTACGCCCGGTCACGGTGCGCGCCGTACGCGCCGAGTCCGAGGACCCCGCCTCCCGACTGCTGGTCGAGACCGACCGCGGCACCTGGTCCACCCGCGCGCTGATCAACGCCACGGGCACCTGGACCCGCCCCTTCCTCCCGCACTACCCCGGCCACTTCGCGGGCCGCCAGCTGCACTACGCCGAGTACCGCGGCCCCGAGGAGTTCGCGGGCCGGCGCGTGCTGGTGGTGGGCGGCGGCGCCTCGGCGATCCAGGTGCTGTCGGAGGTGGCGGCGGTCGGCGAGACGGTCTGGGTCACCCGCTCCGAGCCCGTCTTCCACGACGGACCGTTCACCCCCGAGTACGGGCGCGCGGTGGTCGCCAAGGTCGAGGAGCGGGTCCGGCAGGGCCTGCCGGTGCGCAGCGTGGTGAGCGTGACCGGGCTCGGCCCGTCCGTCGCCTACCGGCGCGCCAAGGAGCTGGGCGCGCTGCACCGCCGGCCGATGTTCGACCGCCTGACCGAGCACGGGGTCGCCTGGGGCGACGAGGAGCTGGCGGTGGACGCGATCGTCTGGGCGACCGGCTTCCGGCCCGAGGTCGGGCACCTCGCCCCGCTCGGGCTGCGCTCCCCCGGCGGCGGCATCGCGCTCACCGGCACCCGCGCCACCGCCGACCCCCGGGTCCACCTGGTCGGCTACGGGCCGTCCGCCAGCACCATCGGCGCCAACCGGGCCGGCCGCGCGGCGGTCAACGACCTGGTCGGGCTGCTCGGGGACCCGGCGGTGGAGCCTGCGGTGGAGGGCGCCGCGGGTCTCGCCGTGGAGCCCGTCGCCGTCTGAAGGCTCAGCGGTCGTAGTCGACGGTCACCCGGTCGGTGAGCGGGCGGGCCTGGCAGGTGAGGACGTAGCCGGCCGCCAGCTCCTTCTCCTCCAGCGCGAAGTTGCGGCGCATCTCCACCTCGCCCTCGGTGACCAGGGCGCGGCAGGTGCCGCACACCCCGCCCTTGCAGGCGAAGGGCAGGTCGGGGCGGGAGCGCTGGGCGCCGTCCAGGATCGAGCGGTCCTGCGGGAGGCAGAGCGTGCTGCCGCGGCCGTCGAGGACGACGGTGACCTCGCTCTGCGGGCCGCCCGACGCCCCGTCGGACGAGGCGTCGCTCCGGTCCCAGTCCTCGTCGCGCTCCGGGAGCGGCTCGTCCTCGGCGTGGAAGAGCTCCTGGTGCACCCGCTCGCCCGGCACGCCCAGCTCGGCGAGCAGGTCCTTCGCCCCGACGACCATGCCGAACGGGCCGCACAGCCACCAGTGCCCAACGCTCCCGACGTCCACCAGCGCCGCCAGCAGCGCCCGTACCCGCTCCGGGTCCAGCCGGCCGCTGAGCAGTTCGGCGTCCCTGGTCTCCCGGGAGAGCACGTGGACCAGCTGGAAGCGGCCGAGGTAGCGGTCCTTCAGGTCGGCCAGCTCGTCCGCGAACATCACGGTGTCGCTGCGCCGGTTGCCGTAGAGCAGGGTGACGGTGGAGCTGCGGTCGGCGGCCAGCACGGAGGCGGCGATGGACAGCATCGGGGTGATGCCGGAGCCGGCCGCGAGCAGCACGTGGTCGGCCGGGACGCCGAGTTCGGGGGTGAACAGGCCGGACGGTGTCAGCACCTCCACCTCCTCGCCCGGCTCCGCCTCGCGCACCAGCCACCGCGAGAACAGCCCGCCGGGCACCTCCCGGACGGCGATCCGCAGCGGCCCGCCGACCGGGGCGCAGATCGAGTACGAGCGGCGCTCGTCGGTGCCGTCCACCACCTTGCGCAGGGTCAGCGTCTGCCCCGGCCGGAAGGCGTACTCCTCCGCCAGCCCGTCCGGCACCGCGAAGGTCACCGCGACGGCGTCCTCGCAGAGCCGCTCGACCCGGTCGATCCGCAGCCGGTGGAAGGCCGGACGACGGGCGGGGCGGACGCCGGACGGCCGGTCGGCGGACGACTGGCCACCGGACGCCGGGACGTCGGACGTCCGGACGTCGGCGGCGGCGGACACCGGGGCGTCGGCGGAGTCGGGCGACCGGACGTCGGCGGAGGCGGGCGGGACGGCGGCGGGCATTCAGATCTCCTTGACGCGTTCGAAGGGCTCCCGGCAGGCGCGGCAGCGCCAGAGCGCCTTGCAGGCGGTGGAGCCGAAGCGGGACAGCTCCTCCGTCTCCGTGCCGCCGCAGAGCGGGCAGGGCACCCGGCTCTCGGCGGTCCCGGTGCGGGTCGGGCCGAGGGTGAGCGCCACCGGTCCGACCGCGACGGACGTGACGGCCGCGACGGACGTGACGGCCGCGACGGACGTGACGGCCGCGACGGCGGAGGTCGGGCGCGGCGGGGCGATGCCTGCCTCGGCCAGCTTGCGGCGGCCCTCGGCGGTGATCAGGTCGGTGGACCAGGGCCGGTCCAGCCGCAGCCGCACCCGGACGTCCGGGTACCCGGCCGCGCGCAGTCGGCGGTCCACGTCGGCGGCCATCTCGGCGACGGCGGGGCAGCCCGAGTAGGTCGGGGTCAGCCAGGCGGTCACCGCGCCGCTGTCGCCGTCCACCTCGACCTCGGCCAGGACGCCCAGGTCGGCCAGGGTGAGCATGGGCAGCTCCGGGTCCGGGACGGCCCCGGCGACCGCCCGGGCCAGGTCGCGGGGCGTCGGGCCGGGGGCGGCGCTTGCCGCGCCAGCCGCGCCTGCCACGTGTGCCGGACCGGCTGCGCCCGCCGTCGTGTCGCCCGTCACCATGTCGCCCCCGGGTGGGCGCGGGCCACCACCTGGAGTTCGGCGAGCAGTGGGCCGAGCGCCTCGGTGTGCACGCCGTCCCGGCCGGCCCGGCCGAGCACGGTGGCCAGCGGGGGGACGTCCGGCACGGTCAGCCCGGCCTCGGCGAGGACGGCGGCGAGCGAGCGCAGCACCGGTTCGCGCAGGGTCGCCGGGTCGACGCCGGCGCGCAGCTCCACCGGGTGCGCCGTGAACAGCTCCTCCAGCAGCGGCCAGACCGCGTCCAGTCCGGCCTGCATCCGCCCGGCGGAGTACGGCGTGCCGTCGCCGAGGCGCAGTGTCCAGGCGGTGGCGTACTCCCGGTGGTACGCCAGTTCCTTGACCCCCCGGGCGGCGACCGCCGCCAGCACCGGGTCGGGGTGGGCACTCAGCGCCTCGTAGAGGGCGCCGCGCGCGGTGGAGAACAGCAGCAGCCGGGCGATCGAGTACGCGAAGTCGCCGTTCGGCGTCTCCACCAGGCGGACGTTGCGGAACTCGTGCTCCTCCCGCCAGTACGCCAGGTCGTCCTCGGTGCGACCGGTGCCGTCCGCCTGGCCGGCCCGGGTGAGCAGCAGGCGGGCCTGGCCGAGCAGGTCGAGGCCCAGGTTGGCGAGCGCGACCTCCTCCTCCAGCTCGGGCGCCCGGGTGCACCACTCGATCAGCCGCTGGGCGAGGACCAGGGCGTCGTCGCCCAGCATCTGGCAGTAGGCGGCGAGGTCGGCGCCGTCCAGACCGGCGGGCAGCGCGGTGTCCACGCCGAGCAGCGGGTCGGCGAAGCCCGTTCCGTACGCCCAGCGGCCCTCGCCCTCGGGACCGGGGGTGGCGTCGGCGAGGCTGAGGTAGACGTGGTCGTCCGGGTCCGCGCCCGGGCCGGTGGCGGTGCCGGTGGTGGAGGTGGTGTGGTCGTGCACGGTGGCTCCCCCGTCAGATGTGCGGGACATCCTCGGGGATGTCGTAGAAGGTCGGGTGGCGGTAGACCTTGTCGCCGCTGGGCTCGAAGAACGGGTCGCGCTCGTCCGGGGTGGAGGCGGTGATCGCGTCCGAGCGGACCACCCAGAGGCTGACGCCCTCGTTGCGGCGGGTGTAGAGGTCGCGGGCGGCGAGCAGGGCCATCCGGTCGTCGGAGGCGTGCAGCGAGCCGACGTGGACGTGGTTCAGCCCGCGCCGGGGGCGCACGAAGACCTCGTACAGCGGCCAGTCGGCCTTGGACCCGGCCGGGGAGCCAACCTGGGGGTCGGTCACTTTCCGTTCTCCTGTTCGGTGGCTTCGGTGGCTTCGGTGGCTTCGGTGGACGCCGTGGAGTCCTCGGGTCCGGTGGGTTCACCGGCCGCGGCGGCTTCGGCGGCGCGCTTGGCCGCGTAGGCGACGGCCGCCTCGCGCACCCAGGCACCGTCCTCGTGGGCGGCGCGGCGGCGTTCGATCCGCTGGGCGTTGCAGGGGCCCTGGCCCTGGATGACCCTGGTCAGCTCGGACCAGTCCGGCTCGCCGAAGTCCCAGCCGCCGCGCTCCTCGTTCCAGCGCAGCTCGGGGTCCGGGAGGGTGACGCCCAGGTGCTCGGCCTGCGGAACGGTCATGTCGACGAAGCGGCGGCGCAGCTCGTCGTTGCTGTGCCGCTTGATCCGCCAGGCCATCGAGCGGGCGGTGTTCGGCGAGTCGGCGTCCGAGGGGCCGAACATCATCAGCGAGGGCCACCACCAGCGGTCCACCGCGTCCTGGACCATCCGGCGCTGGGCCTCGGTGCCGCGCATCAGCGTCATCAGGAGCTCGTAGCCCTGGCGCTGGTGGAAGGACTCCTCCTTGCAGATCCGCACCATCGCGCGGGCGTAGGGGCCGTAGCTGCAGCGGCAGAGCGGGACCTGGTTGCAGATCGCGGCGCCGTCCACCAGCCAGCCGATCACGCCGACGTCGGCGAAGGTGAGGGTCGGGTAGTTGAAGATCGAGGAGTACTTCTGGCGGCCGGCGATCAGCTTCTCGGTGAGTTCGGCGCGGTCGACGCCGAGGGTCTCGGCGGCGGCGTAGAGGTAGAGGCCGTGGCCGGCCTCGTCCTGGGCCTTGGCGAGCAGGATGGCCTTGCGGCGCAGGGACGGCGCCCGGGTCAGCCAGTTGCCCTCGGGCTGCATGCCGATGATCTCGGAGTGGGCGTGCTGGGCGATCTGGCGGATCAGGGTGGCCCGGTAGGCGTCGGGCATCCAGTCCCTGGGCTCGATCCGCTGCTCGGCGGCGACGACCGCCTCGAACCGGTCCTCCGGCGTCTGCGCGGGGACCGCCTCGGCCACCTCTGCTGTCACCACGGGTCCCCTCTCGTGTCCTGCCCGGTCGGTTCGCCGGAGTGCCGACCGGCCAACCGACTGACCGTTCGGTCGGTACCATTGTGCGCGGCGGGGCGAGGGGATGGCAAGGTGCGCAAACGGATAACAGCTGACAGATTTCAGAATCTGTCAGCTGTTATCTGTCGGCTGTTATCCGTCGGCTGCACTCTGTTCGCTGTCAGCGCGGCGGTCACGGCCGGCTCACCGCCGGATCACGGCCGGTTCGCGGCCGGTTCGCGGCCGGATCACCGCCGGATCACCGCCGGTTCGCGGCCCGATCAGCCCTCCGCGCGGTCCCGCAGGCGCGGCAGCGGCACGGCGAGCAGCGCCGCCAGCAGGGCGATCCGGGGGGCGATCTGGTCGAGCCGGATGTGTTCGTGCCGGGCATGGGCCCCGGCGCCGACCGCACCGAATCCGTCCAGGGTCGGGAGGCCGCGCGAGCCCGGCAGGTTGGTGTCCCCCGCCCCGCCCGCCGGGGCGCCGTCCAGCTGCTGCCCGAGCACCGCGGCGAGCGAACGCACGTGCCGCAGCAGCGGGTTTCCGGTCCGCTCGGGCCACGCCGGACGGCTGGACAGCACCTCCGTACGGACCCGGGCGCCCGGACGCAGCGCGGTGAGCCGGGCGAGGTGGTCCAGCGTACGGCGCTGCGCCTCGGCGGTGGAGAACCGCAGCCCCAGCTCGGCCTCGGCCCGGCCGGCGACCACGTTGGCACGCGAACCACCGCTGATCCGACCGGCGTTGAGCTCGGTTCCGGGCTGGCCGGCCAGGTCGCGCACCAGCACGAGCTGGTCCACCAGCTCGTCGACCGCGGAGACCCCGTCGTGGGCGTCGTTGCCCGCGTGCGCCTCCCGGCCGGTCACGGTGAGCCGTACCCGGGTGCTGCCGCGCCGGGCGGTCTTCAACCGGCCGTCGGGGTGCGGCGGTTCGAGCCCCAGGACGGCGGCGGCGCCGCGCAGCTGGCGCTCGACCAGACGCCGACCGTCCGGGCTGCCCACCTCCTCGTCGGAGACCACGACCAGCCGGACGGTGCGGTGCGGGCGCTCGCCCAGGTCCGCGAGCAGAGCCAACGCACCCTCCAGGACGGCGAGTCCGCCCTTCATGTCGACCACGCCGGGGCCGGTGAGCCGACCGTCCTGCTCGGTCACCGGCCAGTCCGCGAGCGTGCCGACCGGCCAGACGGTGTCGTGGTGCCCGACGATCAGCAGGTGCGGCAGGGACTCGTCCCGGCCCGCCCACTCCAGTACGAGGTGGTCCCCGGCCGGTCCGGGTTCGCGCCGGGCGGTGGCACCGGTGGCCCGGAAGCCGGCGGCCAACTCCTCGGCGAGGGCGTCGAGTCTGGGGGCGTCCCCACTCGGCGACTCGATCCGCGCCAGGTCGGCGCAGCGGCGCCGGACGGCTCCGGCGAGGGTACGGGCACGGGTGCTGAGCGCCTGCGGCAGGCCGGGCAGCGCCGTGGTGACGGCGGTGACGGCGGTGACACCGGGGCCGGCGGTGGCGGCCGGTCCCGTCGCCGGCTTCGCGACAGTCGTCTGCGCGACGGCGGCCTGCACGGCAGCGGGCTTCGACGCCGGGGCCTTGGCGGCGACGGATGAGGCGAGGGAGGACTTCGTGAGGGCGGACTTGGCGGTAGTGGCGGTTGCGGTAGTGGCGGTTGCGGTAGTGGCGGCCGCGGTCTTGGCGGTTGCGGCCTTGGTGACGGCCGCCCTGGCCGCGGTGGCCTTCGCGGCACCGGGCACAGCGGCACCGACCTGGACCGGCCCGGCCGGAACCGCAGTGGCCTGAGCGGGAGCGGAAGTTGCCGGGCCGCCGGCGCCGGCCGTGGCGGTGCCGGCGGTCGCGGTCGCGGTCGCGGCGGTGGTCGCGGAGGCGGCGGCCGCGGCGACGGCCTCGCCGTCGGTGGCGGCCGGGACGGTGACCGAGGTCGGAGCGGGTTCCGCGGCGGCGCCCGGCACGGCGGGCGACCCGACGGTCTGCGGACTCAACGCTCGCCTCCGCGGCCGCCGCCGGTATTCAGCGGCCGTACCGGCCGGCTGCTCCCACCCGGGTACCAGGCCCGGCCTGACCGCGCCGGTCGGCCGGGCCGAAGGGCGGCCCACCGGACCGGTCCGTCTGGCCCAAGTGCGGTGGAACGGTTGGGCGGCGTGCTTGGCATGTGCGTCCTCCTCGCTCGATCCGGTGGCCCCGGTCCGCCCGGAGCCCCGTGGACGGCGGCCTCCCGGCGGCGGGCGCAGTGGCCGGACCGCCGCAGGGAAAGCCGAGATGTGAGCCTAGAAGAACCGTTCGGTTTCCTGCGAGGTGGCCCTGCTCCCAGCGTGCCGGTACCGGGCCCCGCTTCGGAGGCCGCCCGTCCGCGATCGGCGCGGGCGCTCGGCGCGCGGGCCTGGATCGGCGCGCGGGCGCGGTCGCCGGATCGCGCCCATCTCCACCATGGACCCGCCGCCCGAGTTCGGCAGCGCAAACGGCCAAGGCACGGCATTTCCACGCCGGATGGGTGACAGCGGCTCAGCACGCGGTACGAACCGGGAGCACGCGGCGGCTCAGGGAAGCCCGCTCCGACGCCCGCCCCGGCTCCCGGGCGACATCCGGGGAACACCCGCGTGAACAACGGCCGATGCCGTGCCCCCGTGTGCCCCGCCGAGCCCCGGCATGCCTCGGCCGACGCGCTCCGGCACGCCCGGTCGCACCCGGGCACGGTGGGAGGCTGCCCGGGTACGAGCGTGCGTGCACGTACCCGACCGACCGGAACCCCGGTGCCCCGCCCTGGGTACGGCCGATCGCGGCCGGCCGCCCTCAGCCCCCGTCGCGCACCACCCCCGCGTCGCGGGCGAGCAGCGCCGCCTGGACCCGGTTGCCGACCCCGAGCCCGGTCAGGATCCGGCTGACGTGCGCCTTGACGGTGCTCTCGCGCATCCCGAGCACGCCCGCGATCTCGGCGTTGGAGAGCCCGTCGGCGAGTTCGCGCAGCACGTCCGTCTCCCGTGGGGTGAGCCCGGCGACCCGGTTGCGGGCGGCCACCGACCGGGGCGCCCCGACCTGGTGGTACCGGTCGATCAGCCGCCGCGCGGCCGCCGGGTGCAGCATCCCCTGGCCGCCCGCGACGACGTGGACGGCCCGGGCGATCTCCGCGGGCGGGGTGTCCTTCAGCAGGAAGCCGTCCGCCCCGGCGGCGAGCGCCCGGTACACGTACTCGTCCAGGTCGAAGGTGGTGAGGGCGATGACCCGCGGGCTGTCGGGGAGTTCGCGCAGCCGCCGGGTGGCGGCGATCCCGTCGAGCCGGGGCATCCGGATGTCCATCAGCACGACGTCGATCCGTCGGCCGGCGGCGAGTTCGACGGCTTGCAGCCCGTCGGCGGCCTCGGCGACCACGGTGAGCGCCGGGTCCTGGGTCAGGAGGTCGACCAGGCCGAGGCGCACCAGCGCGTCGTCGTCGACCACCATGGTTCGGATCATGCGGCACCCTTCGGCTGCTGACTCGGTTCCTGCTCCGGATCCTGCTCCGCCCCCCATTGTTTCGGCTGCCTCGGCGGCTCCGGGTGTCGCAACGCCTGCGGCCGGTCCGGCGGGCGGTCCGGCGCGGGTAACCGGGCGGAGAGCCGGAAGCCGCCGCTGCCGTCCGGACCGGTGTCGAGGTGGCCGCCGAGGGCGTCGACCCGTTCGGCCAGCCCCACCAGCCCGTACCCGCCACCGGCGCCCGGCCCGTCCGGCGGCGCCTCGCCCGGGCCGTTGCGGACCTCGACCGTCGTCGCCGGCGCCCCGTAGCCGACCCGGACGGTGACGGGCGCGGCGTGCGCGTGCTTGCGGGCGTTGGTCAGCGCCTCCTGGACCAGCCGGTGCACGGCCAGCCGGTGGGTGGTCGGGACGGTCTCCGGGTCCCCGGAGAGGGCGAGTTCGACCCGCTGACCGGCCTGGGTCGCCTCGCCGACGAGTTCGGTGAGGTCGCGCAGGGCGGGTGCCGGGACGCGCCCGCCCTCGGCGGGCACGGGCGGCTCGCCTCGTGGGGCGGGCGGGGCGGGCGGGTCGGCCCGCAGCGCGCCCAGGACGTCGCGCAGGTCGTCGAGCGAGCGGGCCGCGGTGGTGCGCAGCAGTTCGAGGCGGTGGGTGAGCCGGTCGAGGTCGGCGGCGACGGTGCCGGCCCTGGCCTGGTCCCGCAGCACCCCGGCGTGCAGCACCAGGAGGCTGAGCCGGTGGGCCAGCACGTCGTGCATCTCCCGGGCGATCCGGGCGCGTTCGGCCGCCCGGGCCTGTTCGGCCCGCAGCTCGCGCTCGCGGCGCAGCGCGTCGACCTGCTCGTGCAGGGTGCGGATCAGCACGCGTCTGCCGTGCAGCCACAGGCCGACGGCCAGGGTGGCGGCCTGGACCAGGAGTTGGGACCCGGCGGCACCGGCCCACCCGGCCAGCGAATCCGCGTCCGTCCCGCTGGTCACCGCGATGACCGCGCCGCCCGCCACCGCCGGGCCCGTTCGGCCCAGGTAGGCGAGGTGGAACACGTTGAACAGGCCTGGGAAGGCCCGGTTGAACAGCCCGCCGGTGAGCACCGGCAGCACGGCCGCGGCCACCGGGTGGCGGCGGGCGAGGAAGAGCGAGAGCGCGGCGAGCGTGGCCAGGACCGTCTGCGGCAGGCGCAGCGGACCGTCGGAGGACGCCCACTGGACCAGCGCCTCCTCGGCGGCCAGCCCGAGCAGGCCGAGCAGCAACAACGTGTCCGTTCCGGCCCGGTGGTCCGGCCCGTACCAGCCGAGCACACTCCTGCGCATGGCGCTCCTCCTTTCCGCCTTCCCCGTTCGGAGAGCCTTCCGCCGTCCGGCACTTCGGGCTCGAGACAGACCCTAGGGGCGCTCGGCCGCGGAGCGCCTCTGTCTTCCGGGTAACCGCACCCTCGACTTTCGTCAGGGGTCGGCGCCGCTGAACGGCCGATCCGCGGCGGCTCCGCCCTGCCTAGCGTCGACCCCATGACCGACGAACTGCTCCGCCACCGCCCCGACTCCCCTTCTCCCCGGTACGGTTCGCCCGCCGGCGGGGACCACCTGCTGTTCCTCGCCGAGGCGCTGCGCACCTTCCACGACACCGGCGCACTGGCCCCGAGCGGCCCGGAGCTGGTGAACGCGCTGGTGGTACCGGTCACCAGCCGCCCGAACCGCCCGGTCTCGGTGCTGGAGGTCGGCGCCGGCACCGGCGTGGTGACCCGCCGACTGGTCCAGGTGCTGCGCCCGGGCGACCGGTTGCACGTCGTCGAGGCCAACCCCCGGTTCGCCGACCGGCTGCGGGAGGATCCGGTCCTGGCCGCACGCCACCCGGGGGTCGGGCTGCGGCTGTCGGCCTGCCGGGTCGAGGAACTGCCGGATTGCGGCCCGACGGCGTCGGAAGGGGCCGGGCCCGAGGACGGCGCGCAGCGGTACGACGTGATCGTGTCCGGGCTGCCCTTCACCAACTTCGAGCCCGCGCAGGTGCGCGACATCCTCGACCTCTACCTGCGGCTGCTGGCGCCCGGCGGCGAGCTGACGTACTTCGGGTACCTCGGCACGACGACGGCGCGCACCCTCACCTCGGGCCCCCGCCGGGGCGCCCGCCACCGGACGGTGGTGCGGCTGCTGCGCCGGTTCGAGGCCACCTACGGCCTGGGCGAGCGCACGGTGTGGCGCAACGTGCCGCCCGCCCGCGCCTACCTGCTCCGGTCGCCCGGCGGACGGGAGACCTGGGCGCCGGCCGTGGGCCCCGCCGCCGACCCGACGTACCGGAGGGACGCGACGTCCACGCCCGCCGGATGAGAACGGTCGAGCGCTCGCCGTTCTCCCGTTCGATCGTGGCCGCCGTACCCGCCGGGGACGCCGCCGGTGACAGGTACGCTGCCGCACAGCTGGCCCACCTGGACAGCGAGCGCTGACCGCGCCACCGGCGCCCTCGGCGCACGCCCCGACCGCACGACCTAAGGACGTCCCCGTGACCACGGACACCGCACTCACCGCCGAACAGATCCTGATCGCGGCGGAGGACGTCCTCCGGCGGTTCGGCCCGGTCAAGGCCACCGTCGTGGACGTCGCCCGCATCCTCGGCGTCAGCCACAGCAGCGTCTACCGCCACTTCCCCAGCAAGTCCGCGCTGCGCGAGGCCGTCACCCAGCGCTGGCTCGACCAGGCGCACTTCGAACTAGCGGCCATCTCCGACGAGGGCGGCCCCGCCGCCACCCGGCTGCACCGGTGGCTGACCACGCTGTTCACGGCCAAGCGGAAGAAGGCGCTGGACGACCCGGAGCTGTTCGCCACCTACATGGTGCTGGTCGCGGAGAACAGCGGCCTGGTGGACACCCACATCGACACCCTGGTCGACCAGATCGCGCAGATCGTCCAGGACGGCATGGACGGCAAGGAGTTCAAGCTCGCCCACATCCGCAACACCGCCCGCGCCGTCTTCGACGCCACCGGCCCGTTCCACGACCCGGCCTACGCGTCCACCTGGTCCGCCCCCGGGACCGAGGACCGGTTCGAGGGCGTCTGGAAGCTCGTCCTCGGCGGCCTGAAGGCGAAGTGACCGGCCACCGGTGAGCGGGGCGCCTGACGGCGGAGGGAAAACCGCTGGTCGGCGCCTCGCCCGTCCGGCAGACTGCCGCGCACAGTTGATCTCACCTGGAGGATGACATGCGCGCGGCCGGCCCGGTCCTGGACAGCCTGGAGGGACTCGCCCTCGGCGACGCCTTCGGCGACCGCTGGTTCTCGGTCCCGCCGGACGAGGCGCTCGCCGCCCTGGCCGCCCGTCTGGTCCGGCCCGCGCCCTGGCACTGGACCGACGACACCGCCATGGCGCTCGTGCTGGTCCGCCACCTGATCGACTCGGGCGAGGTCCGACCGGACGCGCTCGCCCGGGAGTTCGCCGCCGAGTACGCCCGCGAGTACGGGCGCAAGTACGGCCCGTCGATGCACCGGGTGCTGCGCGGGATCGGCGCCGGCGGGGACTGGCGCGCCATCACCGCGGGCCAGTTCAAGGGCCAGGGCTCGCACGGGAACGGCGCCGCGATGCGGGTCGCCCCGCTGGGAGCCCGGTTCGCCGACGACCTCGACGCGGTGGTCCGGCAGGCCGAACTCCAGGCGCTCACCACCCACTTCCACCCGGAGGCGGTCGCCGGCGCGGTGGCGGTCGCGCTCGCGGCGGCGCTGGCGGTCCGGAGCCGGGGCGGGGCTCCGCCCGGCCGGGCGGAGCTGTTGACCGAGATCGCCGGACGGCTGCCGGAGAGCGACGTCCGGTCCGGACTGCGGATCGCCGCCCGGCTGCCCGGGCACACCAGTGTCCGGCGCGCCGCCAACGTGCTCGGCTCGGGAACGCTGATCTCCGCCCAGGACACCGTGCCGTTCGCGCTCTGGTCCGCGGCCGGGCACCTGGACTCCCTGTCCGAGGCCGTCTGGCACACCCTGGAGGGCGGGGGCGACACGGACACCACCTGTGCCATCGCGGCCGGCGTGGTCGCCGCCCGGACGGGGCTCGCGGAGGTGCCGCCCGGCTGGCTCGCCGCGCGCGAGCGGCTCCCGGGCTGGGTCGCCGAGGCGTCCCGGGCCACCGACCGGTGACCGGGGGGCGGCGGGGACGGCGGGGACGGCGGGCGGTCCGGGCGGCCGGGACGTCAGCCTGTCCGGGCGGCCGGCGCCCGGTGTTTCGGCGTTCGGCGCCAGGCGGCCAGCGCCGGGCGGTCAGCGCCGGGAGACGAAGCGGAGCACCCGGTAGGCGAACAGCAGGACCATCGCACCGCCGATCGCCGACACCCAGGTCGTGACGTCGAGCAGGCTCGGCTTCACCGTGCCGTGCATCCAGTGCGCGACGATCCAGGCACCGATGTAGGAGCCGGTGATGCCGATCAGGGTGCTGCTGATCAGGCCGCGCTCACCCCGCGACATCGCCATCCGGGCCAGCGTCCCCGACACCAGGCCCAGCACGATCCACGCCATCCAGCTCATCCGCCGCCCCTTGCGTCATCGGTGTGACGACCCCGTCGAGCCCCCCGGGTCCGACCGGAAGGACGTACGGGAGCCTCGCACCGTTCCAGCGCCCGGAACGACCGGTCCGAACCGGCCATCCGGGCGCTGCCGCTCCGGGCTGCGGACGGGGCCTCGGCGCCCCGTCCCCACCCCCTGCCCCTGCCCCTGCGCGGGCGCCGGGTCCGCACCGAACTCGCCCGTCAGCGGCGCGAGTTGCCGAACAGCAGCCGGTAGACGATCAGCAGCACCAGGGCGCCGCCGATCGCCGACACCCAGGTCGCCGCGTCGAAGAAGTGCGCGGTGACCGAGCGGTGCAGGAAGTGCGACGCGATCCAGCCGCCGACGAAGGACCCGGCGATGCCGATCAGGGTGGTCACGATCAGGCCGCCCGGGTCCTTCCCCGGCAGCAGCAGCTTGGCCAGCGCGCCCGCCAGCAGGCCCAGCACGATCCACGCGACGATGCTCATCCGTCATCCCCTCCCGTCCGAGGCGCGACGGGCCCCGTCCCGTCCGCTCTGCCGGGAAGGACGCCGCCGCCCGGTCCCCCGGTTCCGCTCGCGTCGGTCCCGCCGCCCGGGTCCGCTCGCCCGGTACCGCCTGCGGACCCGCCCCCGAAGCCGGCCGACGGGCCGGACCGACCGCGCGTGGCGCCCTTCCCGCAGGCCGTCCGCGCCGAAATACTGCGGCCATGCGCATCCTGATCGCGACCGCCGGCTCCCGGGGCGACGTGGCCCCCTTCACCGGGCTCGGCGTCCGGCTGCGGGCGGCCGGGCATCAGGTGGCCGTCGCCACCCACGGCACCTTCGCCGAGTCGGTGCGGGCCGCCGGTCTGGAGTTCCGTCCGCTGCCGGTCGACCCGCGCGCCGAACTCGCCTCCGCCGAGGGCCGCCGCCTGCTGCGGGCCGGCGGCGGAGCGAGCGGCGTCCTGCAACTCCTGCGGCTCGGCCGGAAGTTCATGCCGGCACTCGGCGACGGCATCGCCGATGCCACCGCACTCGGCACCGACCTGCTGCTGACCACCAGCACCACCAGCGCGCTCGGCCAGGTCGCCGCCGAGGCGGCCGGCCTTCCCACGATCGGACTGTACCTCCAACCGCTCGCCCCGACCCGGGAGTTCGCGCCCGCCGTCACCGGCACCCGCTCGCTCGGGCGGTCTGGGAACCTGCTGGCGGGGCACGCCGTCCAGGCCGCGACCGACCAGCTGTTCGTCCCGGCCGTCCGCAGGCTGCGCCGACGGCTCGGCCTGCCGCCGCTCGGGATCGCCCGGGCCCGCCGCGACCACCCCGTCCTGCACGGCTTCTCGCCCCTGGTGGTGCCCCGGCCCGCCGACTGGCACCCCCGGCTGGACGTGGCGGGCTACTGGTGGCCGGCCGAGCGGCCGGACTGGCGACCCCCGGCCCGGCTGCTCGACTTCCTCGCCGCCGGACCGCCGCCGGTCTTCGTCGGCTTCGGCAGCCTGGTCGTCCCCGACCCCGAGCGGCTCACCGCGACCGTCCTCGCCGCCGCCCGCGCCGCCCGGGTGCGGCTGCTCCTCCAGTCGGGCTGGAGCGAACTGACCGCCGAGGACTCCGACTCCGTCCTGACCATCGGCGACACCCCGCACGACTGGCTCTTCCCCCGCACCGCCGCCGTGGTCCACCACGCGGGCGCCGGCACCACGGCCGCCGTCCTCCGCTCCGGGACCCCCACCGTCCCGGTGCCCGCCCAACTCGACGCACCGTTCTGGTCCGCCCGACTGGCCCGGCTCGGCGTCTCCCCCGGCCCCGTCCCGCTGCGCGCCCTCACCGCCGCCCGCCTCGCCACCGCCCTCCGCCTGACCCTCGACGACCCCCGATACCGCACCCGCGCCCGGGCCGTCGCCACTGCCCTGGCCGCCGAGGACGGCACGGCGAAGGTCCTCACCGCCGTCGAACGGGCGGCGGCAGCGACCGGGTGACGGGCGACAGCGGGC
Source organism: Kitasatospora sp. NPDC004799 (assembly GCF_040609095.1). Classification (NCBI taxonomy): domain Bacteria; kingdom Bacillati; phylum Actinomycetota; class Actinomycetes; order Kitasatosporales; family Streptomycetaceae; genus Kitasatospora; species Kitasatospora sp. NPDC004799. The sequence goes on along the minus strand of NZ_JBEXJK010000048.1, from coordinate 6,114 downwards.
GGCGGACAGCGAACGACGAACAACCGACAGCTGACAGCTGACAACTTTCGAAATCTGTCAGCTGTCATCTGTCAGCCGTCGCCCGTCAGTCCTCCCCCTCCTTCGCACTCCGCTCCCGAACACCGCGCTCAGCCCCAGGTACACCACAGCCGCCGCCGTCAGCCCGACGGCCCAGCCGTAGTCGGCGAGCGGCTTGAGGACGGGGATCAGCCCGTCCGCCGGGAACGGACCCTGCTTCGCGCCCTCGGCGTCGAGGGTGGAGTAGGAGCCGCCGACCGCCAGCACGCCGCCCACCAGCAGCGCCGCGACGGCCCGCCAGTTCCAGCCGGCCGCGTACCAGTACGCCCCGCCCGGCCGGTACAGCTCGGCGAGCCGGAGGCGGGTGCGCCGCAGCACCCAGTAGTCGGCGATCAGCACCCCGGCCACCGTGCCGAGCAGTCCGCCGACCACGCCCAGCCAGGTGAAGATGTACACGTGCGGGTCGGAGATCAGCCGCCACGGGAAGATCGCGATCCCGACCACCCCCGTGACCAGCGCACCGGTGCGGAAGGTGACCAGGCGGGGCAGCAGGTTGGCCAGGTCGTAGGCGGGCGAGACCACGTTGGCGGCGATGTTCACCGACAGCGTCGCGACCAGCACGGTCAGCAGCGCGAACAGGATGCCGACCGGGTTCTCCATCTTGGCCGCCAGCTGGATCGGGTCCCACACCGGCACCCCGTAGACCGCCTCGGAGCCCGAGGTGACCAGGACGGACAGGAAGGCGAAGAGCGTCATCGTGGTCGGCAGGCCGAGCGCCTGTCCGCGGATCTGGGCCCGCTGACTGCCGCCGAAGCGGGTGAAGTCGGGGATGTTCAGCGAGAGAGTGGACCAGAACCCGATCATGCCCATCAGCGCCGGGAAGAAGACCTTCCAGAAGCCGCCGCCCCACCCCAGCCTGGACGGCTGGTCGAGCAGCGGCCCGAGCCCGCCCGCCTTGACGGTGATCCAGACCAGCAGCGCGAGCGCACCGACGATGACGAACGGCGCCGCCCAGTTCTCGAACCGCCGCAGCGCCTCCATCCCCCGCGCGATGAGGGCCATCTCGATCAGCCAGAACAGCAGGAACGAGAGCCACTGCGTCCACGGGTAGCCGCCGAACTCCCCTGCCGTGCGCCAGGATTCGCCGAGCAGCTTGCCCGCCAGCAGGAAGATGCCCTCGCCGCCGATCCAGGTCTGGATGCCGAACCAGGCGCAGGCCACCGCCGCCCGCAGCAGGGCGGGCAGGTTGGCGCCGCGCAGTCCGAAGGAGGCGCGGGCGAAGACCGGGAACGGGATGCCGTACTTGGTGCCGGCGTGCCCGGTGAGCAGCATCGGGAGGAGCACGACGAGGTTGGCGAGCGCGATCGTCAGGACGGCCTGCTTCCAGTCCATGCCGAGCGTGACCAGGCCCGAAGCCAGGCTCCAGGACGGGATGTTGTGGGCCATGCCGACCCAGAGCGCGAGGAAGTTGTACGTGGTCCAGGTGCGCCGCGCCACCGGGACCGGTCGCAGGTCGTCGCTGGTGAAGCCGTTGGGGGGCAATTCCCCGGCGGCCGGGTCGAGTTCGACCCGGCCGTCGGGGTGACGCCACTGTCTGCCGCCGCTGGTCTCGGTGTCGGGCACGGACAACTCCCGTCCGCCGCGGGTGGATCCGCGGCTGAGCTCAGGTGGGGGTCACAGGCGGTTCCATGGGCTGGTTCGCATCCGACGCCCCCGCCGGGGCGCCACCGGGCGGGACGTCGCAGGTTCGGGGCGCCATCGGACGGGGCGCAACAGGTGCGGGGCGCCACCGGGCGGGACGTCACAGGTGCGGGATGACGTCCGTCCCGTACGCGTCGATGGTGGTCTCGATGGCGTCGTGCATGGCGTAGACGGCGAACTGGTCGACGCCGAGCGCGCGGAGCTCCGCCAGCCGGGCCCGCTGCGCCTCCACCGGGCCGATCAGGCAGAAGCGGTCCACGATCTCGTCCGGGACGAAGGCCGTGTCCGGGTTCCCGGCCCGTCCGTGGTGGCTGTAGTCGTAGCCCTGGCGGCCCTTGATGTAGTCGGTGAGCGCCTCCGGCACCAGGTCGGAGTGCTCGCCGTAGTGGCCGACCAGGTCGGCCACGTGGTTGCCGACCATCCCGCCGAACCAGCGGCACTGCTCCCGGGCGTGGGCGAGCACCTCCGGTGAGTCGTCGGTGGTGACGTAGGCCGGGGCGGCGACGCAGATGGTGAGCGAGTCCGGGTCCCGGCCGGCCTCGACGGCGGCGGCCCGCACCGCCTTGACCATGTACTCGGTGAGGAACGGATCGGCCAACTGGAGGATGAATCCGTCTGCCTGACGCCCGGTCAGATTCAGCGCCTTCGGCCCGTACGCGCCCATCCAGATCGGCAGCGACGCGTCGGCGCCGACCCACGGCAGGCGCATCTCGGTGCCGTCCACCTCGGCGGTGCGCCCTTCGGCCAACTCCTTGATGGCGTGCATGGCTTCGGAGAGCCGGGCGAGGGTGGCGGGGCGCCGTCCGGCGACCCGCATGGCGGAGTCGCCGCGGCCGATGCCGCAGACCGTCCGGTTGCCGTACATGTCGTTGAGCGTGGCGAACATCGAGGCGGTCACCTCCCAGGTGCGGGTGGAGGGGTTGGTGACCATCGGGCCGACGGTGATCCGTTCGGTCTCGGCGAGGATCCGGCTGTAGATGACGAAGGGCTCCTGCCACAGCACGCAGGAGTCGAAGGTCCAGCCGTGGCTGAAACCGGCCCGCTCGGCGCGGATCATCCGGTCGATGAGCAGCCGGGCGGGCGGGTCGGTCTGGAGGACGAGGCCGATGTCCATGAGGGGCTCCAGGTAAGGGATTCGGCCGCCGCTACCCGGCTTCCCCGCCAAGGCGGCAGGGCTGGTGGCGGGCGGCGGCGAACGGACGTCGAGGGGTGGGAGAGGTCTCAGACCAGGTACTGGCAGGTGTCCCGGCGCAGGAAGCTGCCGTGGCCGGCCCGGCCGAGCCACTCGCCGCCGTCCAGCACGATGGTGCCGCGCGACATCACCGTCCGTGCCCGGCCGGTGAGTCGGCGGCCCTCGTAGGCCGAGTAGTCCACGTTCATGTGGTGGGTCGCGGCGGAGACGGTCTGCACCGCGGTGGGGTCGTAGACCACCAGGTCGGCGTCGGCGCCCGGGGCGATGGTGCCCTTGCGCGGGTGCAGGCCGAACATCCGGGCCGGGGTGGTGCAGGCGATCTCGACCCAGCGGCGCCGACTGATGTGCCCGTCCACCACGGCCTGGTGGAGCAGGTCCATCCGGTTCTCGACGCCCGGCAGGCCGTTGGGGATCTTCGAGAAGTCGCCCCGGCCCAGCTCCTTCTGGCCGACGAAGCAGAACGGGCAGTGGTCGGTGGAGACCACCTGGAGGTCGTTGGTGCGCAGCCCGCGCCAGAGCGCCTCCTGGTGCTCGCGCGGCCGGAGCGGCGTGCTGCACACGTACTTGGCGCCCTCGAAGCCGTCGGCACCCTCCTCGGCGAGGTTGTCGGTGGAGAGGAAGAGGTACTGCGGGCAGGTCTCGCCGAAGACGTTGAGGCCGTCGTCCCGGGCCCGGGAGAGTTCGGCGAGCGCGGCGGCGGCGGAGACGTGCACCACGTAGAGCGGGCTGCCGGCCACCTGGGCGAGCCTGATCGCCCGGTGGGTGGCCTCGGCCTCCAGCAGTTCGCGGCGGACCTCGCCGTGGAAGCGGGGGGCGGTCCGCCCGGCGGCGAGCGCCTGTTCGACCAGGACGTCGATGGCGATGCCGTTCTCCGCGTGCGTCATGATCAGCCCGCCGTTGGCGGCACCGCGCTGCATGGCGCGCAGGATGCGGCCGTCGTCGCTGTAGAAGACGCCGGGGTAGGCCATGAACAGCTTGAAGGAGGTGGACTCGCCGGAGTCCACGAGGGCGTCCATCTCCTTCAGCACGGCGTCGTTGACGTCGGAGACGATGGTGTGGAAGGCGTAGTCGACCGCGCAGTTGCCCTCGGCCTTGGCGTGCCAGGCGTCCAGGCCCTCGCGCAGCGAGCCGCCGACCGGCTGGACGGCGAAGTCCACGACGGTGGTGGTGCCGCCCCAGGCGGCGGCCCGGGTGCCGGTCTCGAAGGTGTCGGAGGCCGCGGTGCCGCCGAACGGCAGCTCCATGTGGGTGTGGGCGTCGACGCCGCCCGGGATGACGTAGTGGCCGGTGGCGTCGATGACGGTGTCGGCGGTCCAGGCCTCGGCGGCGGAGCTGCCGGTGGCGGCGAGGGCGGCGATGCGCTCGCCCTCGATCAGGACGTCGGCGTGGAGTTCCTCGGTGGCGGTGACGACGAGGCCGCCGCGGACGACGGTGCGCTGGTGCGGGTCGCGGGTGGTCATCGCGCGGCTCCTCACGCCTCGGCGAGCGGTCCGTAGGCGTCGGGCCGGCGGTCGCGGTAGAACGCCCACTGCTGGCGGACCTGTTCGATCAGGCCGAGGTCGAGGTCGCGGACGACGAGCTCCTCCTCCTTGTCGGAGGCGACGTCGCCGACGAACTGGCCGCGCGGGTCCACGAAGTAGGAGGTGCCGTAGAAGTCGTTGTCGCCGTACTCCTCGGTGCCGACGCGGTTGATCGCGGCGACGAAGTACTCGTTGGCGACGGCGGCGGCGGGCTGTTCGAGCTGCCAGAGGTAGCCGGACAGCCCGCGGCTGGTGGCGGAGGGGTTGTAGACGATCTGCGCGCCGGCCAGCCCCAGGGCGCGCCAGCCCTCGGGGAAGTGGCGGTCGTAGCAGATGTACACGCCGACCTTGCCGACGGCGGTGTCGAACACCGGCCAGCCGAGGTTGCCCGGCTTGAAGTAGTACTTCTCCCAGAAGCCCTTGACCTGCGGGATGTGGTGCTTGCGGTACTTGCCGAGGTAGCTGCCGTCGGCGTCGATGACGGCGGCGGTGTTGTAGTAGACGCCGGTCTGTTCCTCCTCGTAGACCGGGACGACCATCACCAGCCCGAGTTCGCGGGCGAGGTCCTGCATCCGGCGCACGGTCGGGCCGTCCGGGACGGCCTCGGCCCAGCGGTAGTGCTCGGCCTCCTGGACCTGACAGAAGTACGGGGAGTTGAAGACCTCCTGGAAGCCGATGATCTTCGCGCCCTGGGCGGCGGCCTCGCGGGCGTACCGCTCGTGGAGCGCGATCATGCTCTCCTGGTCGCCGGTCCAGCGGGTCTGGACGAGCGCGGCACGGACGATCTGCGACATGGGTACCTCCGCAACTCCGCGGTCCGGCCGTGCGGTCGGGCCCGCGGTCTGAGGGTTGACGGGGCGGGTCTCACCCCGCGGGTCCGCTCGGGGAACCGTGGGGTCTACGTGCGTAGAAAGCGATCTGTAGACGGTAGGCCCGGCCTCGGTGGCCTGACAATACGTCGGCGGTAACGCGTCTGGGGCGATCTTGTTACGCGGACACGCGGGCGTGCCCGGGTGGGATGAAAAGCTGATCTACCCCGGGAGGTGCCTTCTTACTCGTTCGAGTGAAATCGGACACCCGGGGTGCGCAATCGGCGAGGGTGGGGTAGGACCCGCGTGAACATCGCTGTGGATCACGACGGATCGTCAGTACCGGGTGGTTCCATACGAGTTCAGCGCTTCGGTCACGGGGGATCGGGGCGGCCGAGCGGGGGTGACGATGACGGCGGTGACGAATTCCGCAGGTGAAGCGGCGGGAGGGGCTGGACCAGCTGGACCGGCGGAGCCGACCGGGACGACGGGTACGGCGGCGGGCGGGGGCCCGACGGCCCGGCCCCCCGCCCTGCCCGCCTGGGCCGGTCTGCTGCTCGCCCTCGGCGCGCTCCTGCCGGCCGTCCTCGGCGGGCTGCTGTTCCACCGCCAGGCACCGCGCGTACCGGACGTCGCGCTCCAACTGGCCGGTTCCCGGACGGCCGCCGAGGCGGTGGTCGGCGGCCGCGTCGCGGACCACCTGGCCGCGCTGCGCGCCGACCTCTGGCTGGTCAGCGGCTACGGGCTCTCACTGGTCGCCGCCGCGCTGCTCGGCGGGTACGTGCTCGGGCCGGTGCGCCGACGGCTGCCCTGGGGCGTGCTCAGCTTCTCGCTGACCCTAATCTCGGTGATCGCGCTCTGGCCGGTGCTGCCC